>JBCBJE010000246.1:0-7185 GCA_038523735.1 Cyanobacteria bacterium J06626_18
AATGCTTTGGCTTTACCGAAAGTTGGTACAGAAGACTAAGCTTGTAAGCTATAGACTAAAATTCCCAGGATTTTATCGACTTCGTTGATGAAATAATTGCGGATATCGATAAACACTGTTTTGTCTACTAGCTGCAAAAACTTCCAATCATTGCCGTTGGTAACAGCGCCATAGACCGTTTTGACTGGATTCCCTTTTTGACTATTAAAAATGCTGGCCGCTAGCATCGTGGCAACACACTGTCCCAAGCCGCTGGGCACATTGTCATTCTTGGCTTCCACAATGGTCAGAACAGGAGCCGTAATGTAGTACTGCTCAGGTGATCGACTCAGTAGAAAAAGAAAATCGCAGCGTCCTTCGAGTCCCTTTTGCGGTTCTAAATCGAATGTCGTACCCGAGAACACCGAAATCTGATCCCGCAGTTTTTGCCGTACGTCCATAAGGACCGGCATCAGACCAGTTCCGATTTAGCTTTTTCCGTATTGATGGCATTGGCCAGTGGCAGATCTCGCTTCAGCAGAGTAGCCAACAGCTCACTCGGTTCACTAGCAGGCGTCTTGGCAAAGAGATCATGAGTCGTGTCAGTGGCGAGATTAAAGTCGTCCTTGACTTTGCTAAGTGTAAAGGCGCTGTAGACCATTGCCGTGCTCCATGCCGCTGTACCTTCCGTTTATTGTGGCAGCAAGGGCAGACGGTCAGGACGCAAAGCTTTGCACTGTGCTGAGGAAGCTGCGTCCCCAAAACACCTCATCCACCCTTCTACCCATCTACCCTTCCAGTGTCTTGTCCAGCTGCTTGAATTATCACACCGATCGCTACGGGTTGGCAGGCAGCGTGTTGGCTTCGATATAGGCTGGATTCGCCACGGTTGTCACTGTCAGGACATGGGGTGGGGTGGCATCAGGCGGATAAATAAATTCAACATCCACAGGACGATTGCCACCGGGGGGAACCGTTAGCTGCAGGATGGGCTCACCCTCTTGCCCCTGGCGCTGCACGAGATGAACATCTTTCGAGCCAGGAACCCCGATATCGGTGGTGTAGCGGAAGCGAACTGTGCCGCGGAAAAAGACGCGATCGCCCGGACGTTGGCGAAACCGCAGTGCTGAGTCCAAGGTCTCATCTTGGAGAGGGGTCTGTAGCTTGAGTTCGACCTGCTGGGGCACATCGGTGGCGTTATACAGCGGTAAAGACAGCTTGTAATGAACGCCGTAGTTACCGTGGGCTCGATAGGCCGTATCGGGATACCGGGCTAGCATCGGCGCACTCTGAATTTGCTCCGTGCCGTAGGTATTGTGATCCACAGTACTGACCACATAGGAAATTGACTCGCCAGGAGCCGGAATCGTGAGTGCAGCCCCGTCCGGCTCATCAGTCAAGCGTCCTGTCCACTCAGACCCCTGGGCAACTCCCGCTACGCGCCCGTAGTAAAAGCGCTCAATTGGGTTACTCTTCTGAAACGCATCCGGATTCGTCGGGGGAATATCTCGCGGTCCAGCCAGCGTCCCATTCACCAAAAGCCATAGCCATTCTTCCAGGGTGGGAGCCCGTTCTCGGCCAGTGCTCGTTTGAGGGGCATACATCGACAGCGTTGCCGCATACACAGGGGCGCTACTGTCGAGTTGCATCAGGACTGAGCGCCCGTTACTGGGAGCCCGCTGGCCTGCTATGGTCAAGCTATTGGTAGACAGGACGGTTCCGGGGGGAATCGTGGCATCGACGGCATACGGTAGCTGCTGCAGCGGAATGGGCGCATTCATCAAGAGGTAGGCCTGCTCAGGAGGAATCGTGACCTGCCCTGGCCATTGGGTTTGACTGCGCCCCTGCAAGATATCAGTGACCGTGCGGCTTCCTGGCCCTGCAAAAACGGTACCCCCTGGATTAGAGACCAATGCAGGGAGGTTATGAAACGGCGCTTCTTGACTAAGATAGCTAGCCCCTTGCAGGATCGCCAGCGTCACGGGCTCCGAGTTGGGGTTGTAGACGACGGCTCCGACAAACAGAGTGCGGCGATCGCTACCATTGACCCCCCGAGCAATGTGATGGGCAAACAGGTCAAATCGGCCCTCGAAGGGGAAATTCAGATGGGCTTCCCCATTCGCCATGCCATTGGGCGGAAAAGTAGACAGTAGAATTCCGGGCTGCTGCACGACTTCAGGACTGTTGCTGTTGAAGACAGGAATTTCGTTGAGCTGTCCTGGCAAAGGACGGACTTCCTGCGGCTGAATAGTCTCGTAAGGGCCCGTAGGCACGGCTTCACCTTCGAGTGCAGGGACGGAAGCAAAGAGAACAGGTTCTGGGGTGACAGGGGCGATCGCCGCGACCTGAGCAATAGAAAGCCACGCAAATGCAGTCAACATAAGTCAGCACAGATAAAAACACCACACTCCAAGACCAGGTATCCGAGGGCTTGAAACCAAGCTAGAGTACCCGTAATCAGATTAAACGGTTCAGCTGTATAGGTAGGAGGCTGGCTCATTCAAAATGCGCCAATGCGCGTATCAATTGAAACAACCCATACATGATTTCACCTAATAGTCGCTAAATCTAAACCTATCATCAAGACCCCTGCTTATTCAAAAGAGAACACTCTTGTTGTGGTTCTCTAAGAATCTTGATAAGGAGTAGACTCTTCTCAAAAATCTTGATAAGCATTACCAAGCTGAGCAGACTAATGACTTTATACCTGGGCGGAGGTGGGTGTCCCGGAAGGTTTAGCGAGGGGGTGGGTGGATGGGTGGGAGAGTGGAGGGGCGGAAGAGTAGTGGGTAATGGGAGAAGGGGAGTGATCGGAACAGACCGATTACCAATTACCGATTCCAACCACCGACGACCAACCATCAACGATCAACTAAGAACCTAAAACCTAGAACCTGTCTAAATCCCAAATTGATGAGTATCGCTTAGCACATCCTCCCCCTCAATCTAAATGATCGCCCTTAAGAGACGCTGACGAGGACGATGTCGCCTTCGATTTTGGCGTCGTAGGTAGGCAGGGGGGCAGTAGCGGGGCCTTGAGCGACGCTGCCGTCGGGATTGAATTGAGAATCGTGGCAGGGGCAAACGAAAACACCGGCATCAGGATTCCAATCCACACTGCAGCCTTGGTGAGTGCAGAGGGCATTGACAGCGAGGACAGCGGCGGTATCACTAGGATCGCGAATCACTACAACTTGCTGTTCGGCAACATTCTGTTCGGCAATTGAGCCTGATTCGTCGAGTGCCGACACAGAACCCACTTGTACGAAGCCGTCATCTCTCGAAGGGGCCGCAGCGGTAGATTCCCCTTCAGCAGGAGCGGCGTCAGGGGCAGAAGCCGTATCTGGCTGGCAAGCCGCGATCGCAACCGGCAGCGAACTGGCTAACACGCCCAACCCCACCCAGTTCACAAAATCCCGTCGTCTCATGGCGCCACCTGAGTTACGCGTTATCGGTTGTCAAATCACCCAATCGTCCCAGCCAACCGTAATGCCGTGCCGCCGCGATCGCCACAAACAGGAGGTCTGCCCCAACAACGCCACCAATCAGCAGTTCTGAGCCACCCGTCCCAAATCCGTAGCTGTGGAGCCCCGTCCCCAGCACAAAGTTGACACCATACCAGGCCATCAGCACCGCATTGAAAGCCACCACGCTAGCCACATTGATGCCAAAATTACCAATCCAGCCCACCAGCCGACCGTGTAGCGGAGCCAGATAGCACAGCAGCGCAATCAACGCCCAGGTTTCTTTAGGATCCCAGCCCCAGAAACGCCCCCAAGAAAAATGAGCCCAGATACCGCCCAAAATGATGCCCGCTGTCAACAGCAGCACACCCACTTGCTGCACCCGATAATTGAGCTGAGACAAGGTTTTGATGCGCTTTTCAGCATTGGGTGTAAACAGGTAGTTGCCCAACGTGACGTGGCCAAGTCCGAGCGCTAGGGCAAAGCTGGCATAGCTGAGGGCAATAGTGGGAACGTGAATACTGAGCCAAAAGTTGTCTCGCAGAACAGGCACCAGCGGCGAAATGCTAGGGTCCAGGACTGCCGGTAAGCTATCGGCCAAAATTAGGCACATCACCGAGAGGGGCGCCGCCGCCAGCAGGTAGTAGCGACTACGGGAGGATATCTCGAAAATGAGTGCGATCGCGGCAATCCCAAAGCCAACCCACACCACCGATTCATACATGTTAGTAACCGGGGGCCGTCCAGCAATCTGCATTCGCAAGAAGAAGCCATAGGTCTGCACACCAATGCCTGCGGTAAACAAGCCAATGGCAGTCCAGTAAAGATTCCAAGGCTTGACCCAGAGACTGATGAGCATCGCCACAAAGGCTAGTCCGTAGAGCCACCACGCTTTAGCAAAGGGATGGAAATAGTTGAAATGTACTTCCCGCTTAAGGACGGCATCCGTAGGATAAATGGCAGGACTCAACTGCTGCAGCCCAGCCTTGAGCGCATCAGCCATCGGCCCTACCATGGGCAAGTGCGTGATGCCCCCTTGTAGCAGAGCCTGCTGCATCAGCGCAAAATCTGCCATTAGGGGAGCCACTGCTTCTGGTTCGTACAGCTTCTGAGCCTCATTCAGTCCGGCCCACTTGCCTTTGATTTCCTCGGGATGAGGCACCACAGGCAATGAATTGTCACCCACAGATTGATAGAGCAAGTTCAAACGGTCTTCAATCGTCAGGGCTTCCCGCTCGTTACGGCTCAAATCCTCATCATGGAATTCTTTCTCATGCGCCTGACGCACAATTTTCGTCAGGGCTTGATTGGTCATCAGTTCTTGGAAAGTAAAGTGCTTCCGCTCCAGCTCTAAACCCACAGCCTCCTTCAGGGGACGATAGCTGACTAGGACAAAGGGCTCCTCATTCCAGTTCCGAGTGTTAAACCACATCGCCAGGTAGGTGCTGAGAGCATCCTCTTTGGCACCCTCTGCTGACTGATAGGTAGTGGAGCCATGAATTTTAGCCACCGTCTCCTGAGCGACTGTATCGAGTGGCTTCTTGCGTCCGTCCAACTGCACGGCCAGGGTTCGCAGCGATTCGAGGCTATCTGGCTGAAATTGGCTGAGGGGCAATAGCAACAAAAGACAACCCAGACAAAAACCGATAAGAAATTTGAGGATAGGTAGGGGTTTCATGGTGATGGGGAGGATAGAAGAGTAGATGGGTGGGAGGGTAGTTGAATGGATGGGTGGGAGGGTAGGAGGGTGGTGGAGTAATGGAGTGATGGAGTCATAGGGTAGTAGGTAGTAGTGCTGTGACCGATTACCAAATACCCATTACCAATAGAAAACCATCAACCATCAACGAATGACCAAGAACCCCCTTCTTCCTTTTCCTTTTTACTACTTGCCAAAGACAGCCAAGATTGGAATCACAGCTGCTTTCGCTTCGGCGGGGGTCTCAGCTTCAATCGTGTCTTCCTTAGCGAACCGACGGAATTTCTTCATCAAGCCGGGACCATAGAACATAATGCTAATGCCCACAACAACCATGAGTGAACCACTCCAGGTAAGGGCCGTAACCCACCAAGGCTCTCGTTTGAGTTGTAGCGTTGATTGCTGCAGATCGCCAGGGTTCCAGGAGGCTTGAGCCAGTTTCCAGCCACGGAACCAGGTGGGGTGATTCATCCACACCAAGCGGTGGGCAGCGGTATCAGTTTGGGGGTCAAATAACGTGACGCGACTGGTCCACATGGCCACAGATTCACTGCCTTCGTTCCGCTCCACAATAAAGTCATCCAGCTTCACGTAGAACGGGAGCTGCAGTAGCTTGGGACTAAATGCGACAAAGTATTCACCGTTCGGAGTCGCTAAGCTGGTAGGCTCGCCCCAAGGTAACCAAAAATCTTGCCCATCGGCACTGGCTACCTGCAACGCGGGTGAGCCTTCATTGGCGAGTGTGCCGTCGGCGACTGGGGTAACGGGAACGACTTGGCGCTGCACCCTAGCTCGATCCAAACGTTCTGCTAGCGAAATTTTGAAATCGGCCCAGCCAGGCGTTACCGGCTCATCCAGAGCAAAAAGCCCCGACTTAAAACCTTTGGAAGAAGCCGCAGCATAGAACAGCTGATGGTCGGGAGCAGCCACGATGCGGAAATAGTCGGTCGCAACTGCCTGAGGTGCTTCGTAGCTAACGGCTAGCTGTAGTGCATCACCCGATCGCACCGGCTCAAAACCAGGTTGAGCAAACACAAACCAACGCTCACTGATATCCCCCTGGGTCAGGTTGAGCTGTACGGCAGGATTACGGAACTGTTGAGAAATCGAAGTCGGCTGGTTATCAGCATTCAACCGGAAATCGGGCCAAACCTTGGCAACTTCCACTGTCAGGCCATCCCGAAGACGAACGGATGCGCCCAGGGACTGTTGCACATCCAGCCGGCGATCGCCCACCTGCAGCTGACCATAGATATCTGCGGCGACATCAGGCGCACGCAACAACTGCTGTAACTCAGCATCATCCTGAGCTTGGGCGATTTCCAAATAGGCTGGGCCGATGTCCATTTGGCTGTAGCCAACCGGAGCAACCGCGAGCCAACGCTCCAAAGTCTGCCCCATGAGATCGCTCTGCAACTGCACTTTCACAGCCAAATTATCGACTGTTCCATCATCTGTAAAGCGGACGGTCTTTATCGCTTTATCGCTGTAGCTTGCCAAGGAAAGCCCAGCAAACTTTTCTGGATAGATTGAGCCATCCGGCCTAATAAAAATGTCAGTTTGCTGTTGCGTTTGTTCGGGGGTGACAACCTCTAATAAATCACCTTCAACGCGGATCTGATTGTTAGGTCCACTATCAGTCCTGACCAGCAGCATCCCTTCAGTACTGAGATGAATTACGGCAGCAGAGCCAGCGATGATCACAATCAAACCCCAATGGGTCAATGCAAAACCAATCTTACGAGGACCTCGCCAAGGATAGCGACTCAGAGTCGAGATACCTAAGTTAACGGCCAATAGAAACATCAGCGCACCAAACCAGGCACTCTTATAAACTTCTCTTTGGACAGTCGCCGACCCTACATTTGACTCATAAAAGGTGGCCACAATTAAGATGGCCGCGATCGCAGCCAGCAGCGGCACAGCCAGACGAATAGAGCCCAAAAATTTAATTAATCGAGATGCCATAGCTGTCCTAAAGAGTTCTCCAAAACCCGTCCCCATACTCTTTAGGACAGCTATGGCATCTCGATTAATTAAATT
>JBCBJE010000247.1:0-7167 GCA_038523735.1 Cyanobacteria bacterium J06626_18
CATAAATTGCCTCAATTCGCTAAAGGGGCTGCGAACAGACAGTATTGTAGACTCGCTGATTATTGACAGTCTATCGCAACAGCGATCGCACGTCTTTCTTGGCAATCTGTTGATATCGTGCCGTTAGGCTTGTTTGCGCAGAGTCATTTCGGCTGGGAGGCAAAGCAACCCATCACCATAGGTTTGAATAATGCCCTGCTGGCGCAGTTTGCCCATCAAACGGGTAATGGTGACGCGAGTGGAGCCGATCGCGCTACCGATTTGAGCATGCGTCAGCGGGAAGGGGAGGTAGTAACCCTCCGAGCAAGATTCGCCAAACTCTTCGATCAGCAATGTCAGAAAACCAATGAGACGATCAATCGTACGGCGTTGTCCCAATGTGCTGAGCCAAAGAAGTTTGCGTTGATGCTGATGACGAAAGGCTTCTAGCACTTCACGACGGAAGTGAGGCCAATTATCTAAATCGTTCCAATAGAGCCAGATGACGGTTGTCTGGTCAACGTGAGCAGAACTCTGCAATGAAAAAGGGGATTGGGCCACAATCTCAAAGGGTTGTCCAGCTCCGACGAATCCCAAAAAAGCTTCTTCGTCTTGAGCCATCAAAGGCGTTGTCGAAACTTCGTCGTCGGCAGCAACGTCTACATTTAACTGAGCGTTGCCAGTGAGTCTAACTGCGCCCCGCTGGACTAAATACAGCAAGCCAGGGCGGGCGGGAATGCGTTCGTCTTTGACAAATGTACGACAGCGGTAGTGCTCCTGAGCCCAATCTGAAATGCGCTGCCATGTCAGAAAAGGGCGTGCCTGATTGGCCGAGGATGATGAATACATATGCTTGCTTTGCAGTGAGACTATTCTGAACTGAGTGAACGGGAACTGCCTCAAGCTCAATTGGCAATCAATACCTGCTCCAGCAGCATCACTAGAGCTAACGTAGCATCTTCAAGGAACAAGGCACGAAAGTGGTCCTATAGGGAATTGATCAATAGCTTATTTAAATCACCTTCATACTAAACCAAACTTTACGTGTTATTTCCAGCAATTCTGATACAGATGTTGAGGAATACCTTGTGAGGGTGCGGGGACTCCCAAATACCTCAAACTCTACCAGAATAGGGCAATGCCGTCCGGAGATTTAAGCGACACGTTAGCGCAGATCGCCGCCAAAAGTGTGCTAAAAAAAACACTCCTTGACAAAAAAGAGGCTGCTTATGAGCGCCTGCCGCTCTTGCCAGGGACTTTTCCGCTTACAGCATCTTCAGGGGAAAAATATCCTCTGGTCTATCGTTCAGCGATCGCCCTCGAGCAGGTTGCACTTAGCACAATCGATGCTGAAGCCTTAGCACAGCAATGGGTAGAAGTCCTCATGGAACGTGATGATTTGGCTGGAGCGGCCCCACCTGCGATCGCGATTCCCTGGATTGTAGACGCAGATGCCCAGGGATGGCTGGTGATCTCCCTAACCGATGCTTGGATCTCTCGCTGGCTGCAGGTTTTGCATAGTCGATCGCGGGTCTACCTGGCGGGGATGAGGAACACCGACTCCTCGCTAGCATCGCCAGATTTAGGCACGGTGCTGCATACTCTATCGCGGCGCCCGCTCTGCACTCAGCTAGCGCTATCTTTGCCAATGTTGCTGCAGTTTACCCATGCCTGCTGCTGCTATTGGCTTAGCGAGCGATGTGCTTCAGGCCCTCCCACCCAAAACTCTATTGGGGATTCACCTGTAGTGGAAGCTCCAGAGATCAGCGGGGAATGGTCGAGTCAGAGTCCGGGTGCTTGTCATGAGTTGCTGCGGGCGATCGCTCAGGCGCTAGATATTATGGCAGAGCAGCGGGGCGATCGCGCTACGTGTCTGCGACAGGGATATCGTTTGGCTGAAGCCGTCTATACTTTCCAGGCGGCGATACCGCTAGCAACTGTGCCGACCTTTGGTCCAGAAATCCAGACATCTATCTGGAGTATTGTGAGGGCGGCACAGCAGGGATTGGCGCTGGTGATTCTGGGGATTCTCAAGCAAACACCTGCCCAACAGTTTTAATTGACGTTACGAAGAGAGATCGATAAAGCTCCTAGTAGAGGCAGTAAGGCGAGGCGTCTGGTTTAGTGTTAAGGGGTTACCTGGCGACATTTCGCTGTCCCCAGACCCCAGCTCCGCACGTCCTTCGGCCTACGACCAGGACATTCCGCTGTCCTGGACCTCACGGCAGTAGGAGATTGATAAAGCTGATCCAGATATTGAGTTCATTCGAATGTCGGTAGAGGCGCACGACTGTGCGCCATGGACAAAATACGTAGCTGCTACGCCCAAAATCAGTTGGACAAAGAAACGGGCAACAGCGCTAGGATCAGCGAGAACGCCTACGCCATCAGAGGTGTCGATTCATGCCACAAACCGACACTGCCGCTACCGTGCCTTCAGAACTGGTTGAGCGGCTTCGCGTTATGCCGAAGACAGAGATTCACGTCCATATTGAGGGGGCAACCGATGCTGAAACGTTCTATAGGATGGCGCAGCAGAACGGTGTCGATTTGCCGGTAAAGTCATTAGCCGACTGGCAAGCCTTTTTTGAGTTTCGGGATTTTCCTCATTTTATTGAGGTGTATCAAACAGCGGTGCAGTGCTTGCAAACCCCTGAAAATTATGCGCTGATGATTGAACGCTTCTACCAGCGGCAGTTTGAGGAAAATATTCGCTACACGGAAGCTTTTTTGAGTGCGTCGTTTTTGGCGCAAAAGTTTGAGGCAGAGGCGATTTTGGCAGCGATCGCCGCTGGGCAAGCGGCTGGAGCAGCCAAGTATCCCTGCGAAATCAATTTAATTCCTGATATTGCTCGTCAGATGCCGGACTCGCAGCAGGCGGTTTTAGCATTAGCTCTGGCGGGTAAAGAGCGAGGTATTTTTATTGGTATCGGCATCGGCGGACTGGAAATCGGGCATCCGCCCGAACCCTTTCAAGCAACTTATGCCGAGGCTCGTCGACAGGGGCTTCGGGTTGTCGCTCACGCGGGTGAAGCGGCGGGACCAGAGAGTATTTGGGGCGCTATCAAGTCGCTCAACGTTGAGCGCATTGGCCACGGTATTCGATGCTTAGAAGATCCAGAACTGGTTGCGTATCTGCGTCAGCATCAAATTCCTTTAGACGTATCGCCCCAGAGCAATTATTGCTTGGGTGTTGTTGAGCGCGATCGCCCCCACCCAATTCGGCAAATGCTCGATGCGGGGCTTTACTGCACGCTCAATTCTGATGACCCCGCGATGTTTTCAACCAGCCTAACTAACGAATATCTGACGCTGGCAGCCCAGGGATTTAGCTGGCTAGAGCTGTGGCAGCTAAACGTGAATACGCTGGAGGCTACATTTTTAGATGAAGCGAAAAAGCAGAGTTATCGGGCGGAATGGGAAACATTTAACAGGGTTGCTTCATAAAAACCTCATATTCGCTCTCAGTAACTTACAGGACGCTTAAATTAACTTCAGTCCACCTTCAGGAATCTCTCAGTTGGCCTTCAGAGCGGCAGCGGTTAATAGCGTGCGGGTACATACCTGTTGTCTATAAACAAGAGACTTTCATGTCCATGAATATGACTAGCTTCAACCGCTCGGTAATTGCGACTCTGCTCGCAGTTGGCTCTGTAACAACCCTGGCATCCTCTGCCTCTGCAGTGACGCTCAGAGTTTCGGTAGAGAACCTGGCTCCAGAAAATGCAACGCTCCTGACGCCTACATGGGTCGGCTTTCATGATGGGGGCTTCGATATTTACGATCGCGGTGAGTCTTTAGACGGTTTCCCCGGTACTGAAAGCCTGGTCGAAGATGGTGCAACTGAAGAAATCTCGGCTCAGTTTGACACGGTAGGGGCCGGTGAAGTGCAAGGCACCATCCTGGGCTTAGAGGGTGCAACACCGGGACCGATTGATTCTGGTGAGATCGCTTCCCTGCTATTTGAAGTGGATGAGACTCTGCCTAGCAGCCAGTATTTCAGCTATGCCTCGATGGTCATCCCCAGTAACGATGCCTTCATCGCGAACGGCAATCCCTTCGCACATCAGATTTTTGATGACGCGGGTAATTTCCTGGGAGCTGACTTCACCATTTTGGGCTCTCAAGTGCTGGATGGCGGCACCGAGGTAAATGACGAATTGCCTGCAAATACAGCGTTCTTCGGACAGCAAACTCCTGACACCGGGGTTGATGAGAATGGGGTTGTTGAGCTTCATCCTGGTTTCAATCCTGTGGGCAGCGGCGGCATCTTAGATGACCCGACTTTTGCCAATGCTGACTTCCTAGCCGATGGCTTCGAAGTTGCTCGCATCCGCGTGGAACTTGTCGATGATGAAGTCCAGGATGTGCCTGAAGCGGGCACGGTGCTGGGGATCATGGCGATCGCAGGCGTTTTCGGCCTCAAGCGTCGCCAGTGGAACAAAGCTCAGAATGCGTAGATTCTTCGATTTTCGATTTTGGATTGCCGATTTTGGCTAGTGAAATCCAGCATTCGTGAACCATAAGCGCTTCAACTTGGTCATATCGAGTTGAAGCGTTTTTTTAACTCGATTTTTTCCCTTCGTCTCTTCTGGTAAGGGGCGTTGTACCCATGGTGCATTACTGATTGAATACCCCCTCTCCCTATCGCCCCCTCTCCCTATCGCCCCCTCTCCCTCTCCCACACTCTCCACTCCCTCATCAAATCCACCTGTTCTGCCGTTATGCTTAAACTATGGTGAAACGACAGATAGTGCGCTGGGCACGGGCCATTCAGGAGCAGTGGCAAACAGCCCAAGAGTCGCTTTCGATTTATCGCTACTGTGGACGAGCTGTGCAGCTCGTGTGGGCAACGGATTGGCGGCTGACGATCGCGCTAGCAGGACTGACGCTGCTAGCCGGGCTCTTACCAGGGGCTGTCGCCTATGTCGGCAAACTGATTGTGGATGCCGTGGTGCAAGCAGCCCAATCGAGGGCGATCGCGGATCGCACTACGGCCCTTACCTATCTGGGAGTTGAGGCACTCTTGGTCGTGCTCCTAGCAGGAGCACGACAGGGGCTGCGACTGTGTACCTCGCTGCTGCGAGTACTGCTGGGCCAGAAGGTTAACCTGCTGATTTTAGAAAAAGCACAAACGCTGCCGCTCGTCTACTTCGAAGATTCTGAGTTTTACGACAAAATGACGCGGGCGCGGCGCGAGGCATCGAATCGCCCACTGAGTATGGTGAATCGCACCTTTGGCCTGGTGGAGAATACCCTATCGCTGCTGACCTATGGGGGCCTACTGTTGCAGTTTTCGGGCTGGGCTGTGGTGATTTTGATGGGGGCGACGGTGCCCGCTTTTGTAGCCGAAACACGGTTTGCCGGACAGGCGTTCCGGCTTTTTCGCTGGCGATCGCCCGAAACCCGCCAGCAGACGTATTTGGAAGTTCTTTTAGGACGGGAGGACTATGCCAAAGAGGTGAAACTGTTTCAGCTGGGACCTATGTTGCTGCAGCGCTATCGAGATATTTTTCATCGTCTGTATGCCGAAGACCGTGATCTCACCGTGCGTCGGAATGGGTGGAGTTATGTCTTAGGTTTAGTGAGTACTGCCGCCTTTTACGGAGCCTATTGCTGGATTGTGCTGGCCGCGATCGCCACACGCATTTCCCTGGGGGATTTGACCATGTATCTGACAGTATTTCGCCAGGGCCAGACGACCTTTGCATCTGCCTTGAGCGCGATCGGTGGCATGTATGAGGATGGTCTTTACCTCTCCAACCTGTATGAGTTTTTGGAGCAGCCGGTGTTTCACGCCGACGGGTACGCTCGTTCGGGCCTCCTGCCGGAGGATGGTCTGCGGTTTGAGCAGGTTTCCTTCAGCTATCCGGGGTCGACGCGCCTGGCGCTAACGGATATTTCGTTTCATTTGAAACCGGGGCAGAAGCTGGCGATCGTGGGTGAAAACGGCTCTGGCAAGACCACTTTAATCAAACTCCTGACCCGACTGTATCGGCCCACGCAAGGCCGCATTCTGCTCGACGGACGCGACTTGAATGAATGGGATATTGAGGTTTTGCGACAGCGTATCGGCGTGATTTTCCAGGATTTTGTGCGCTACCAGTTTAAAGTCGGCGAAAACATCGGCGTCGGCGATGTCCGCAACCTAGAAGCAGAAGATCAGTGGAATCAGGCCGCGCAAAAGGGCATCGCCACGCCGTTCATTGAATCGTTGCCTGATGGGTTCCACACGCAGTTGGGGCGATGGTTCAAGGACGGACAAGAACTGTCGGGCGGTCAGTGGCAGAGAATCGCACTCGCGCGGGCGTTTATGCGAAGGGATGCCGACATTCTAGTGCTGGACGAACCGACTTCGGCGATGGATGCCGAGGCCGAAACCCAAATTTTCGACCAGTTCCGTGTGGCAACGGAGCACCAAATGGCAATTCTGATCTCCCACCGATTCTCAACCGTACGTCGAGCCGATGAAATCATGGTGCTCTCGGGTGGCAAGCTAGTGGAGTACGGTACTCATGAGCAATTGCTGGAGCAGCAGGGGCGCTATGCCCGCTTGTTCAACATGCAAGCAGCCGGTTATCGGTAAGGTACCAGTCCTTTTTAACGTCATAAAAACATTTCTTGTGCGTTAGGAAAGAGACTGGCAGCAAAAACATCAGTACAGCAAGCGACATTGAAGCATCAAAATATACATCTATATAAAAGTCGCATCTTTTGATGAGATGGACCTTTCAGACGATGTCAGACCCATTTGGGTATCCCTTTTGGGGAATTAGCGACGATTACTCAGCAAAGTCTAGGAAAATCTGGCTATTCAACAAATTTTTAAGCCCACCAAGTAAAATTAGGAACAGGGTCTTACTTCTGAGCGCATGTTCATCGTGGAAGCTGAAAGTCTAATTTTGGAGGATTTCAGCCCTTAGGCAGATATTTTGCACCTTTATGCAATTTTCTGACACGAATTCGGCAAATTCAAATACGGAGCGATGGGCCTGCTGCTAAAAGCTTAGATTGAATCCAACACCAACTTAGTAGGTGTCAACCATCTCTTAGGTAGTGCATGTCGCGCAAAGAAAAAAGTGATTTTCGTTGACGTTTCCCTCGAGAAGGACTTAACATCAAAAAAAAGAAGGAGTTCTTCGAATGAACTCGAATTCCATAGCGTCGGTTGACTATTTTTATTTGCCG
>JBCBJE010000248.1:0-7150 GCA_038523735.1 Cyanobacteria bacterium J06626_18
CTTTCATTAAGGCTGGGAATATGAAATATGAAATCCCTGCAAAATAAGCGTTTTAACCGTTAATCAAGATCGCAAACAAATGTAAACTCGCCTGACTTTTTGAGCTTATTAACGTCTCAAGCCTGATCGAATCAACGAAAATACAAGGAATCTATTTAACCTCTTGATAACCTCAAGTCTCGTATGTGGATGGCTTTATCAATAAGGAATTACTCAAAAGATCAGGGAATTCAGGTTAAGCATCTATTAAATCTCTGGTTGGTAGTGTTGAACAGTTGCTCGTACTGATGCAAATAAACAGATCGACATCTTTATCAATTCCTGCATAGTATTCGACTATTTCCTAAACTTTCCTGAAGCGGAGATCGGAACTTTATTCTTAACCCCTTGATAACCTTTTTTATTTGATGAAGCTTTCATAAGGTGTGTAGAACATTTACGCGTTTCGTTATGAGTTTTGGATGAATTTCTGATGTGTTCGGTAGGTTCTTCTTAGCAGTTTCCGTAGGATGCTACCGGTTGTTCATGTAGCCAATTTGACATGCCTCAACTGTGCCTATGCACAGATTTATCAGGTTTGTCGCTGGTATGTGGATGCCATGACATGCTCTAGCGAAGTCTTTTGGGTGGACTTTGGCAGAGGCAGCTGTTGCTGGGCTTCCTTTGGCGATCGCTCGGTTCTTCCAGGAGCGTGTCTTTGATTAATGGCCTGAGTTAATCATTCCTTTGAGGAGACTCCATAACATGCTTACTTCTGTTCGTAGTCTTTTGGTCGCTGGTGCAGCTTTAAGTCTGTCGATGCTGGCTGCCAGTTCCACTAGTGCCATCAACATTACCCAAGGGTTCAAGGTTGATATTGAAAGTGGTGATTTAGCGGGTCAGACTTTTACGGGCGACATCACCTTCGATGATTCCTTTCTAGGCACCGAAACGGTTCTATCTCCTGCTGACTTTTCGCTGACATTTGACTTCCTGGGGGGAGCCTTTACTGAAGCCGATGATTTCAATGCCGGTCCGACATTGCCCGCAGCTCAAATTAATGCGTCTGGCGTCGTCATCGGTTTAGGCTACACGGTCAATTCCTTAGATTCTCCCAACGCTTTCTTTGGGTTTGCTCCCAGCAGTAACAGCATCGGGGATGAATTCTTCTACGACGTGTTTGATGCATCAGGTGCCGTGATTGATTCTGGTACAGGTTTGCTTGCGCCGGTTCCTGAGCCTCTCACTATTCTGGGCTCTGTTGCAGCGCTGGGTTTGGGAGTTGCAATGAAACGCCGGGTGAGCAAAGCAGCATAGCCCAAGCATCCCAAGACAACTCCAAGCGATGTTCTGGTTTAAGCAATTTTGCTAACAGTTCGCTCATATCCCCGATGCCCGCAACCAGGCATCGGGCTTTTTAATCTAAGGCATCTTGTAGCTGAATCTGTTGTTGTCGGCGCTCCTCAAGGACGATCGCACTCTGAGGCACAGTATCCGCATCGCTGGAAGCAGGCATCGTGTAGCTGAGGAGTACCTGTGCTGTATCGAAGTATTCTGTCCAGCTAGCGATTTGAGCATCTGCCTGCCAACCGTTACGTGAGACCCGAGTCAGCATCAGCGGCACGATCGCACCATTCCGTTCAGCCAAAATCTCGATAACCACCCCCGTAGCTGTCGGGTCAGTGGCAAAGAGCTGGGTGACGCGGGCCGTCATCAGAGCCTCTGTCTCTGCTATCAACTGCCAAAAATTAGGCGTTGCGTCGGCGTTTATCACAACGCGTAGTTCGCTTGGCTGTGCCCAACCGGGCTGCGAAAAGACACCCAGCGTTCCTAGGGTAAACACAATGCTAAGGCCTATGCCCTGCAAGAATCTGACGTATCTCATGGGAGTTGCGCGCAATACCTCAAACCGGCGATCGTCGGTTGATTATCTCTGCGTAGCGTAAGGGCAAGACATTAATTGCCTATTAAGAGTGGTTTAGTGTTTGGTGTGCATACATCGCGTTTGTTTGAGAAGAATAGGGAAATGGCTCAGTTGTGAGCGCTCAGCCGAACGGGAACAAGGGACAGGGGTCCTTGATTTGACGGCGTGGCATACCGCTCGCAAAGGTTGTAGCGGTCAAGTCGAGGAAGGAGGGGACAAAACTCGACCCGGTTACGGCCCTTGGCTTTAGCCTCATACAAAGCAGCATCCGCCTGGAGCAAGCGTGCTTCAACCCCCTCACGCCCCCGATTATGGACTGCCGCTAAAAAGACAGCGCGATCGAAGGATACACAGGCTAATCTGCAAACCAGAGGGCTGAGGCGGCACATCGCCGCTGCCTACTGAAGGCGTAGGGTAATCGATGCATCATGGCAGCCGATCGGCTAGCCGTAATTCATATTGATGATCGGTCGTCCGCTTCCTGATCGACCAAGCGCCTGCTTTTCAACATTGAGGTCACGTAGGGGAAAGCTGTCTGCGGCGCTTGTCCATAGTCCTGCTCAGGGTTACACCCCTCATTCAAACAAGATTACTTGAATCTTCTAGATACGCAGTCAAATTTGTGAGAGTTGTTTGAAGATCATCTAACGCTTACGACAGAGCTGACATTTCTGTTATTCAATAAAGAAGTTAGACTAAAAAAACATATACAGGGCAGCTGATCGAACAGCCTTGGGCATCGCCATTTTTTATTAATCAAAAAAAATAGCTGAATTGCATGCGTTTTACTGAACCGGTGTTGGTCGTAACGTAACGCAATTTTTACGCTTAAGGAGCTTGAACTCATGGCTAATCGGGATAAGAAAACGTTGCCCTTGCTAGCTGGGCTTATTGCTATAGCCACGATCAGTGGGGGTTTTGGTGCGATGTACTCTCAAGGCACTGGCCCCTTGGGCGATCGCGCAGTCGAGGCTTCAACAACAGCAGCAAAGAAGCCTGAAATTTTGCTCTCAAGAGCAAGTAGGTCAGCCCCAAGCGGACTCTACAACTATGGCGGTAGCACTACTCTGGAGCCCATTCGGCAGGTGATAGAGCCCTACATTCAGGAGACCATTCCGAGGTTTCAGGTACGCTACACCGAACCGCTTAGTAAATCACCTAGTTCTGGCAGCGGTATTCAAATGCTGTTAAAGGGACAGCTAGCATTCTCAGAATCCTCGCGTCCGATTACCCCCGCAGAACATGAAGCGGCTAAGCAAGAAGGCTTTGAGCTGGAGCAGATTGCGGTTGCGATGGATGGTATCGCGATCGCAGTCAACCCCGAATTAGGCATGGAAGGATTAACCCTGGAAGAACTCAGCGGCATCTATCAGGGACGTATCACCAATTGGTCGGAGGTCGGGGGGCCTGATATCGCGATTCAGCCCTTTTCGCGATCGCCACTGATTAGCGGTAACGCTGGCTTTTTTGTCAAAAATGTTTTGGGTGGAAGTCCCCTAGGCAGCACTGTTGAAATTGTCCGCGATACCAAAACGACCCTACGTAAGGTGGCTGACTCGCCCGGAGCAATTTACTATGCTGACGCTCCCGCAGTGGTGTCTCAGTGCATGATACGGGCTCTGCCGCTAGCGATCACTGATGGCGAGCCGTTTGTCTCTCCCTACCAGGCTCCAATGGTTAGCGCTGCCGATTGTCCTAGACAGCGTAACCAGCTGAATGTGGAGGCATTTAGAACGGGGACGTATCCGCTGACGCGGCAACTTTTTGTGATTGTGAAAAAGAATGGCACAGCCGAAGAAGAAGCAGGGCGGACCTACGCAGACATCTTATTGACCCCTGAAGGTCAGAAACTGATTGAAGCAGCCGGCTTTATCAGTGCCTACTGAGCTGACTTACGGAGCGAATCGAACAGCTTTAGGCATTGCCAAATCCTTCGTCAATTAAAGAAAGCGAGTGAAATTGCATGCGTTTCACTGAATCGGTGTTGGCAGCCAAGCAGAGCAATTTTTACCCTTAGGGAGATTGAACTCATGACTAATCGTAATAAGCAAACATTGCCCTGGCTGGCTGGGCTCATCGCCATAGCTGCAGCCAGTGGAGGATTGGGTTTGATGCATTATCCAGGAATCAGTCCTCTGAGCGATCGTGCGGTAGAAGCCTCGACGTCAGAAAAGGATCAACCCGAAATCTTGCTTTCCACATCGCGTGAGCTAGCACCGAGTGGACTCTACAACTATGGCGGTAGTACCACCATGGTGCCCATTCGCCAGATGATGGAGCCATATATTCAGAAAACCAGATTGGGGTTCCAGTTACGCTATACGAACCCAGTAGGCCAGGCACCGGGTTCAGGCAGCGGCATTAAGATGTTGCTTGATGGCCAACTGGCATTCTCAGAATCTTCGCGCCCCCTTAAACCTGAAGAATATGATGCTGCTAAGCAACGCGGGTTTGAGCTAGAGCAGATTGCGGTTGCTATCGATGGCATTGCGATCGCTGTCAACCCTCACCTTGCGATCGAAGGCATCAGTATCCAGCAGCTCAGCGATATTTACCAAGGACGCATCACCAATTGGTCTGAAGTGGGAGGGCCAAACCTGGAGATTCAACCGTTTTCGAGATCACCAGAGGCTGGGGGGACACCCGAATTTTTTGTCGAGAACGTGCTGGACGCAAACCCTTTAGATAAGAGCGTCGCGATTGTTGTCGATACCACCACTGGTCTCCGTAAGGTCGCGATGTCGCCTGGCGGCATCTATTACGCCTCAGCTCCTGAAGTTGTCCCTCAGTGCATCGTGCAGACTCTACCCTTGGCTAAAACCGACGGTGATCCCTTCGTTTCTCCCTTTCTGCCACCTTTGGTTAACTCAACCAACTGTCCTGAGCAGCGTAACCAGCTGAATGCCGCAGCGTTTAGGGCGGGCACGTATCCTCTCACACGGCAACTATTTGTGGTTGTCAAAAAGAATGGGGCTGCCGAAGAAGAAGCAGGACAAGCCTATGCCGATATTCTACTATCACCTGAAGGCCAGGCGTTAATTGAAGAAGCGGGCTTCATCAGCATTCGCTAAAAGCTGATACCCGATAAGCACAGCGTCGTTCTCCCGCCAGGATGTGTTCAGTGCGCTCTATCGTTACAGCTTCGCCTAAAACTGCCTGGAAAACTGCTAGTTCACTGCTACATAGCCCGGTACAAGCGGTGGCTGCCGCACAAATAGGACAGTGATTTTCGATCAATAGGAATCCACCGTCATCGAGGGACTGCACTTCGGCCATGTAACCTTCCTCAGTGCGAAGGGCGGCCAGTGTTTCGAGGCGGTCAGCCAAGGTCTTTTGTTGGGCCAGTGGTTCGGTGTACGCAGCAATCTGCTGGCGTGTTCTGACTGTCAAGAGTTGCATCAGACCAGCTTCACCAAATACCTCAGTCATTGCCGTGATCAGGCTCAGGGTTAATTCGGCATAGCCTTCCGGGAAAAGGTGATCCGCTGCTGGGGTCAGCTGCCAGAGTTTGGCGGGTCGTCCCATCGGGCGCGGGGCGTCCTGATAAGTAACCAGACCTTCCGCCTGCAGCGCATACAGATGCTGCCGTACCGCCATGGCTGAAATTCCTAAAGACTCAGCCAGGGTTGCTGCTGTTAAAGGCCCCTCTTGTTTGAGCAGTTGGGTAATGGCTCGGCGAGTGCGAACGGTGGACTTCTGTGGCTTGGATGGGTTCATATTAAGAAATTAAAGAAAAACCTTTACAAAGTCAACTCGATTCTGCCAGGCTTTTTATAAAGAGTTTTCTTTAGAAAGTTGGTATCAGGAGGTCAGGATGATCGCAACACATTCGGTAAATGCCCAAAAGCACTTTGTTCCCGTAGCTCAAGTGGCAGACGTCAAAGCGGCAGGCGTTTTGGTAGTCCATGCAGAAGATCAAGGGATTGCTCTGTTCCACCACAACAGCCAAATTTATGCCTTGGACAATCGCTGCCCCCACATGGGATTTCCTCTCCACAAGGGCAGTGTTAAGGACTGTATTTTGACCTGTCACTGGCACCATGCCCGGTTTGACCTCACCAGTGGCGGCACCTTTGACATCTGGGCTGATGATGGTCGTGCCTACCCGGTAGAGCTACGCGGGGAAACCGTTTGGGTAGATCTCACACCCCCCGAAAACGTCCAAGCCTATCAGCAGCAGCGGTTAGTAGACGGTCTAGAACAGGGCATCGCGCTGGTGATTGCCAAGTCGGTAATGGCCCAACTGGCAGCAGGCGTAGATCCTATCGAACCCTTTCAAGTCGGGTTGGTCTTTGGGGTGCAGTATCGTCGCGAAGGCTGGGGAGCAGGTCTGACAATGCACACCTGCCTGATGCAGCTACTCCCTTACCTGGCCCCTAACGATCGCCCCCGAGCTCTGTACCACGGACTGTCTGCTGTAGCCCGTGACTGTGCTGGCGAGCCGCCTCGCTTTCCCATTCAGCCTTTACCCGAAGCCCTCGCTAGCTTTGAGACGCTCAAGGCATGGTTCCGGCAATTCATTGAAGTCCGGGATGCGCAAGGAGCCGAACGGTGTTTGGCCTCAGCTATTCAAGCCGGGTTCACGCCTACCCAGTTGGCAGCGATGCTCTTTGCCGCCGTTACGGATTATCGTTTCTTAGATGGGGGACATGCTCTGGACTTTACCAACAAAGCGCTAGAAGCCCTGGATTTTAACCATTGGCAGCAACCGGAGACGGTACTTACGAGCCTAGTGAAGGGCTACACGACGGCGGAACGGATGGAAGAGTCGAATGAGTGGCGTTATCCCATTGATCTGGTGGCCATTCTTAGACAGGCATTTGCCGAATTGCCAGATATCTTCCCGAGCGCACTTGCGTCTAAATCTACAACATCCAATCCTCCTGAAGGATCCGGGTACGAGAAACCTGAGATCGATCGCGATCGCCTAGTACCCATTTTGCTGAGTGATGATCCGCAAGCGATCGCCGACGCTCTGCTAGAGTCTCTACGTCAGGGATGTACCGCTGAGGATCTGGCAGGTGCTGTTGCCTACGCTGCCGCTCGCAGGATTGCCCAGTTTCAAACCAACAATGACTTCCGCGATTGGGATACGGCTCATCACACCTTCACCTTTGCCAATGCCGTCCATCAAGGACTCAAACGAGTAGCGTCCCCTGAACTATTGCGAGGCGTCTTTGATGCCGCTATGGGAGTCTACCTGGATCGCTTCTTGAACGTTCCTCCCGCCCGCTTGCCCGATCCGAC
>JBCBJE010000249.1:0-7140 GCA_038523735.1 Cyanobacteria bacterium J06626_18
TGCCCAATTCCTGCGGGTGGAGCCAACCTATGACATCAGGGCCTAGCCCAATGCCGAAGAGCAACAGAAAAATAATGCTAGGGACCTTGAGCGATTCAGCAATGACCTGAGCTGTAATCCCGGCTACAACCGTCAGAACAATCTGAATCGCTCAAGGTCCCTAGCATTATTTTTCTGTTGCTCTTCGGCATTGGGCTAGGCCCTGATGTCATAGGTTGGCTCCACCCGCAGGAATTGGGCATCGGCTTAGAAGTCGTTGTCTCTTTGAGTGTTGCGCTGATTTTGTTTGAGGGCGGACTCAGCCTCGAGTTCAAAGAATTAGGCCGCGTTTCTGATAGCCTCCGTAACCTAGTCACAACGGGTGTCTTCGTAACCTTGGTGGGTGGGGGCATGGCCGCTCACTGGCTGGGGGAATTTCCCTGGTCGTTGGCCTTTCTCTATGCCTCGCTAGTGGTAGTCACTGGTCCTACTGTGATCAACCCCCTGTTGCGCCAGGTACGAGTGGATCGCAAAGTCTCGACCATTCTGGAAGGCGAAGGCGTCTTGATTGACCCGGTCGGTGCCATTCTGGCCGTCGTGGTGCTCGATATTATTCTCAACGGCGATGCCGATCCGTTACTCATCATCAGTGGCTTGGCAGTCCGACTGGGGATTGGGGCCATCATTGGCGCAATTGGGGGGGCTGTTCTAGGGTTATTTCTCAAAAGAGCACAGTTTCTGTCTGAAGAATTGCGAAACCTGGTCGTTTTGGCCGGTCTTTGGGGTTTGTACGGCATTGCTCAGGAAATCCGGGGGGAATCGGGGCTGATGGCAACGGTTGTGGCGGGCCTTGTCGTCCGTGCCCTATCCGTTCCCGATGAAAGGCTCTTGCGTCGCTTCAAAGGACAGCTAACGATTTTAGCGGTTTCAGTCCTCTTTATTTTGCTGGCGGCTGACCTGTCGATCGCGAGTATCTTTGCCTTAGGACGGGGCGCTCTCTTCACTGTCCTGGTTTTGATGCTGGTCATCCGTCCTGTCAATATTTGGCTATGCACTGTCTCCAGTGATTTAAATTGGCGTCAAAAAATATTTCTAAGCTGGATTGCCCCGCGGGGCATCGTTTCTGCCTCAGTGGCATCGTTGTTCGGCATTTTATTGACAGAACGCGGCATCAGCGGGGGCGACGCCATTAAGGCACTGGTTTTCCTCACCATCATCATCACGGTGTTATCCCAGGGACTGACAGCGAGTCTCTTGGCCCGATTGTTGGGAGTCACAGTTCAAAAAGAGGGCAGTGGCGCAGTCATTGTCGGCTGCAATCCACTGAGCCTCTTAATCGCCAGGCTGGTGAAGGAAGGGGGCGAGTCTGTTGCCATGATTGATACGAATGCTGAAGCCTGCGAACAGGCCGTCAAGGAAAATGTTTCGGTGTTTGTGGACAGTGCTCTGGAAACAGAGGTCTTGGAAGAAGCTGGACTCGCGCGCGCGGGAACATTGCTGGCCATCACCAATAATGGTGATGTCAACACAGTTATTGCTCAGCAGGCCCAGTCAGAATTTCAGCCGCCCCGCATTGTGTCAGTTGTACCTGAAGAGGCTCCTGAAGATCCCACTAATAAGAAGATCGCGGCGAAGAAGACACCATCAGGGCAAAAGTCGGCAGCTACAAATGCTTCGTTTCCCGTGATTCGCCTCAAGACTTGGAATAACTATCTCAATGAAGGCACTGTTCGTCTGGGTGAAACGCTGCTGCGGGCCAAAGGTACCCTGATGCAGCGGGCTCATCTAAGGGCCCTGATGCGGAGCGGTGAACTCATCCCTATTTTGGTAAAGCGAGACGATCGCGTTCGGGTGACTTTGCAAGAAGACGATTGGCAGGTGGGCGATCGCATCTTATACCTTTTACACGATCCCAAACCTAAGCTGCTGCAGCGGCTTTCCGGGGGCAGTCGCCCGACCCGCCTCAATGTCGAAACCTTACCCACGGTGGAAGAGGTTCCCCTTCCGGCAAAAGTTGTAGAAGTGCCACCCCCACCGCCGCCAACAGAAACTGAGAGTCTCCCCACGGCCAGCGTTAACGGAACTGCAGCGGCAACCGCTAATTCAGCTGCAACGCCCCCAGCGACGGATGCCGCTTTGCAAGACACCGCTTCGCAAGATGCCGCTTCGCAAAATGGCCGCACTCCAACACCGTCGGAAAACGTTGCCGAGGCGGCAGAATCCTCTTCAGAGGCTCACGATGCCTGACCACTGCACTTTTTTCTCGTGCGTGCGGCGATAGGAAAAGAAGCGGTGTGGCTCTTGGTAAGTGCAATGGGGTGCGATCGCAATTTGTTTAGGTTCCAACCCTAGCTGCTGCAGCTGCAGAGCATTTATCCGGCGAACATCCAGCCGCCTTCGTCCTGGTTCAGGGTCAGGGAGTACGGGCGGCTCCTCCAGTGTCTGTAGGTGTGAGAGCAACGCATCATCAGCGTCTGCCATGCCTTCCAGCGATCGCCCCACCTCCGCAGCGACATGAGTCGTCACCTGATACACTTCACCGGCGATCGCGGGTCCCATCGCAACGCGCAAATCCTGCAACCGACTTCCCTGGTTCTGTAGTTGTCGAAGCGCTTCCGGCACCACCCGCAGTGCTGTTCCCCGCCACCCCGCATGGACTGCAGCGACTTGGCCCGTCCCCTTATCGGCAATCAAAACCGGCGTACAGTCCGCCGTACAGACCCAAGCAGCCTGTTGGGGTGCGATCGTCCTCACCCCATCGGCTTCAGGCCGCACCTCATCCCCGCTCTTCCCAATGTCTAGCGGAAAATCGCTGGGGCTCACCACCGTTTTGCCGTGAACCTGCTTAGCTCGGTACACGACTGCCGTTTCATCTAAATACCCAGTCAACACCTCCGGCCTATGTGGCCACGAGTCCCGCGTGAAAAACCCATGCGGCCACTGCTTTAGCAGATTGGTCGTGAGATAAGGATGCTCAGGATGAGAATGCCAATACCAAGCGTTGTTCATTGAGAGCAGGTTGCATTGTTCTATGGAGATTGTAGAGGTTGTTCTTGGTTGTTGGTTGATCGTGATACCGTTGCCCCAGTCCTGTATCTGAATCCAGTGGAACATTGGCGCATCATAGAGGCTCTGAATCGTCCGGCGGCAATGCTGGGAGTGCTGCCGGAGTTAGCGACGCTACGGCCAAAGCTGAACCTGCATGTATTTGACACAGTGGCATCGACGAACCAATCAGCGTGGGAGTTGGTAGCGCAGGGGGCAGGGGCAGGAACTGTGGTGATAGCGCGGCAGCAAACTGCGGGAAGAGGCCAATGGGGGCGGACTTGGGTATCGGCGACAGGTGGGTTGTATCTTTCGCTGGTTTTGGAGCCGGAGTTAGCGATCGCGGAGGCAACACTGTTGACTTTAGCCAGTGCTTGGGGCATCGCTACCTGTTTGCAGCATTTGGGCCTCCCCATCCAGCTCAAATGGCCGAATGATTTGGTCTACGAAGGTCGCAAGGTTGGCGGAATTTTGACTGAAACTCGGGTTGGGGCAAGGCGGTCATCGGGCGAGCCAGTGCCTTGTATTCAGACCGCCGTCATCGGTATCGGGCTCAACTGGGCAAATCCCCTCCCACCGAATGCAACTTCGTTACAACAACTTTTACCGGATTCCCCATCAGAGGGTCTGAAAGGACTAGAGGATTTGGCCGCGATCGCTTTACGCGGCGTACTTCAGGGCTACCACTACTGGCAATATCGAGGAGCGGCGGCACTGACTGTGGCCTATCAAGAAAAACTTTGTAATTTAGGACAGATAGTTCCCGTAGAGGGGCACATGGGGCAGGTTTCTGGGGTCTCTTCTACTGGCAAGCTCACGGTTAGCCTTGACCACTTGGGACAGGAATCAATTCGTTGCTTCCGACCGGGTGAGATCACACTAAGCTACAATGTCTGAGGTTTTACCGTGGTGTATAACGGAGCAGCTAGCATGAAGCCGGAGCAATTCTCCAGCATCGCCTCTTTTTCGGACAGCGCTTCACGGCTGAAGCGGGTGTGCTTACTTGGGGGAGCAGGTCTACTGAGTAGTAGTTTTGCGTTCACAGCACTACCGGCCAGAGCGAACCCCGAAGTTGAGGGGGAAGTTCCGACATCGGTCGAGGCGGTGCCTACGATCGTGCCTGTTGAGACTTCAGCAGAATCACTATTGACGCCTCATGTCACCACCAACCCGGCTGTTGAAACTCCACCTGCAGAACCTCAGCCCTCCACCCATGGGGTCTCGGCAGAAGAGCTCCTGCAGCCTCATGTCACCGCCAATCCGACAATCGAGACGTCACCTGCAGCCCCCTCGGTTGAACTCATTGCGCCTGAAGCATCTGGTGACTACGCAGACGCACCGTCTGAGGGGGTGGATGGCGTTTTCATTGACCCAACCGACTACAGTTTGGGGGCAACGGCATCTCCCAGTGGGCCAGCTGTTATCTTCTCAGATCGCTCCACGGGCTGTCAGTTGACGGTGGGCCAAGGTCAGTCAATTCCTAATCAGGTCTGCGCCTCAGCTCCAGACGTAGCTGGTCAAAACCTCGAACAAGCGGGAGAGGGTTCCGGTGGCGGTGGGCTGTCAATTGGCCCAGTTACGATTGGCGGTAATGGCATCACGGTCGGTGGCACCACGGTGGTTAGTCGCGAATATTTCAATGAGAGTATCCGTCCACTTAACCTATTGCGACGCGGCGCTGAAGAATTCGTCTTTCCGTTAGCAACCCCGGCCCCCATCACGTCCCTTTTTGGCTGGCGGACTCATCCCATTTTTGGTGATCGCCGCTTCCACTCGGGGACTGACTTAGGGGCTCCAACTGGCACCCCCGTGTTGGCAGCGAAGGACGGCGAGGTCTCGGTAGCTGATTACCTAGGCGGCTACGGCAACACCGTTATCCTAAGACATGAAGATGGCACACAAGAAACTCGCTACGCTCACTTATCGCAGATATTGGTGAATACCGGCGAGAAAGTGAAGCAAGGTGAAGTAGTTGGGTTGGTCGGTAGCACCGGGAATTCAACTGGACCCCACCTGCACTTTGAGCTGCGTGAATTGACTGCTCAAGGATGGGTTCTGATTGACCCAGATGAGCTGATGCAGCATACAGTTGCCAGTCTGGTCGGTGTCCTCAACAATCCCCTACATGCCCTGGGACTCGCTGGTGAAGAAGCCGAGACGGAAAAATCAGACCTGAAGAACCTGGAATTACCATATCGCCCCGCTCAGCCCAACGCGAGCTAAGGTGATTTCTTGAAATGGATATCCTGCCGTAGGTTGATGTTGAGGAACGAAACCCAACCGATCCAGAAGACCTGTTTTGTAGGGTTTCCCTGCGTTGAATCCAAACTACGCACCTGAACTGTTCCTAGCAGCCAGTGTTTCACGTTGCCGAGAGTATTCAGGCACCGTCTCCCAGAGGCATTTTCCGATACTCGATAATGTTGCGGCGGCGACGCAATAGTTTCAAGGTCAGAAATTCAATCTGTCCGTGCAGCTCAGGGAACTTAATTAATAGACAAAACAGGCTGTAGATAAATGCCTTAGAAGGTGCGTATTGGCGGTTCTTGATCGCCCAGCGATAGGTTTTATACAGACTGATTCCATACCCTGTAGGCAAAAGGAGCAAACTCAGGCCATCGGTAAACGGCATCAGCGCAACTGCCATCGTAGGGAATGCCAAAGCCCATAACCAAATGCGCAAACATTGTCGCTGGCGATATTGGCCGGGTTTTTGGCGATGGATCCAGGCTTCCTCAGCAAAAGCATATCCGCCACGACGCGATCGCCGCCACCATTGCCTGAAAGAGGTCATGTTCATGTCGTGATGCGAAGTGTCCGCATCAATGCGGAGTATTTTGCCACCTTGCTGGCGCAGCCGAAAACAGATCTCTGGCTCTTCCCCAGCAATCAAAGACTCATCAAAACCCTGCACGGCTTGAAAGCCAGCCAGCCGCATCATTGATTCAGGACCACATTCTTCGACTTCGCCGATAGGAGTCTCCCACTCCATATCGGCTAACAAGTTGTATACCGACTGATGGGGATACTTTTCTCGCCGTCGACCACACACAACAGCAATATTCGGGTCTTGCTGCATAGCTGCGTAGGCGCTACCAACCCAACCCGGCATGAATTGGGCATCGCCATCCAAGAACTGGACAAATTCTAACGATGGATTCAAGGCTAGCAGGCGAGTAACGCCTGTGTTGTAGGCCCGTGCTGCTGTAAAGGGGATAGAAGTATCAAGTTCGACAATATCAACCCCCAAGTCAGCAGCAATTTCAAGGCTGTTGTCCGTAGAGCCTGAATCTACATACACTACCATCGTGGTCGCAGCTAGGGCCGATTCCAGGGATGACTTGAGAAATTCCCCTTCGTTGCGGCCAATCACAACAATTCCAACTGAAGCAATTTGAGTCATGGTTTTGCAACTCTTTAGGCTAACGGCATCCGGGTATCAAGCATGACGCGAAGGAATGAGCCCCAATAGGCTCAAAGGTCAATTAAGGAATGGCTGCAATAGGGAACGGTTCGGGTTGTCGGCTCACTCGGGTCGGGTTGACCTGAATCCAGGCACCCTCTTGTTCGAGTGAGGCTTGCATCGCATCCAAAACACTGATCATGTCAACAGCGGCTGCGGCATTTGTGGGGGCTGCCGACCAAATACCGTCGACAAACGCCTTGGCTTCAATTTGCAGGGGTTCAGCCTCAGCGTAAGGGACCTTATCGTATCCCCCCCGTCGGTACTGAATGTCGACACCATCGTTTAGAGGAGTTAGATCGACACCACAATCATAAACATGTATCTCGCGATCTTTGGTTGGCTCAAAGACCAGGGATTTCTGACTGCCGATGATTTTGAGTTGTCGCGTTTTCATGGGATCCAGCCAACTTGCTTTGGCGCTCGCTCTGGAGATACCCGGTAGGGTCATATTGACCTGACAAAGTTCGCAGATATTTTGCGTCCCTCGCGTTATGTAACTGCTCCCCATCGTACACACCGTTTTTGACTGTCTGCCATCAACGGTCAGTACGATGGGGAGCAGTTACATAACGCGAGGGACGCAAAATATCTGCGAACTTTGTCAGGTCAATATGACCCTACCGGGTATCTCCAGAGCGAGCGCCAAAGCA
>JBCBJE010000250.1:0-7123 GCA_038523735.1 Cyanobacteria bacterium J06626_18
ACCAAGCCATTGCCTTGCTGGGTCAGGCCCAGCCCTTCAATGTTTTCGTCAGGAACTTCATTTTCAGGGAACGGGCTTGTGGTTGGCTCGATGCCCCCTGTTCCCGAAACGTCTGGAAGTGCTGTCTGCAACGTGACATCGAGGATGGCATCAAAGTTGCCGCGGAACTCGGCGCGGTCATTATCTCCTGCTAGGCGTAGGGATGTGGCAAAGAGTTCTACTCGACCCGACGGTAGTCGGATGGTTCCGGTCGGTCTCAAGTTGGCAATCGTACCATCGAGCCGCAAACCTCCTTCGGCTGCGACGTTCAGCAGGGCACCTTCAATGACTCGAATATTGCGGACGATGACAAGACGGAGATCGGAAAACTGCAATGGGGGCAACTGGATGCCGCTATCGCTGCGTGTATCCGCCACTGTCACAACCGCTGAGTCGTTATCCCCCTCGGGAATGGTGATGATACCGTTGGATAGTTCAATTTCTCCGGTTAAGGCAGGACCTGTTAATAAACTGCCTCCCAGTACCGCCTGCCCGTTCACCTGACCGTTGTACAGACCTCTCAGCTCTAGATCGACATTGTTCACCTCTAGCATGAGGGGAATTTGCGTGACCAGGGTGGGGTTGGTAGGCACCAGTGTATCGGGATCGACTTCGACATCGGGCCTTGTTTCAGAGTCGGGTTCTTCGACCGTTTCCTCGACGGTCTCCTCAGCGGTAGGCTCCTCAATGGCAGTCGTTTCCTCGCTGCTGGCAGTGGGTTCCTCAGTTGCGGTGGGTTCCTCGGCGGACTCGTCTGTTGCTGGCGTGGCGTTCTGAGTCGCGGCCTCATCTGGTAGCGGCAGCACGATGGGGAAGGTTCCCTGAGCCACCAGATTTCCCTCACTGAATTGCCCAGTCAGACTATCCACAACAATCTTGGGATTTTGGAAAACGTCACGAGTCTCAAGGACAAGACGAATTCTCCCTCTGACATCAGTCATCGGAGCCGGTAAGACGTCGAAGGAAAGGGTGGCTCCGTCGAGCAATACCAGACCGTCAAATTGACGGGGGCCTTCTTCCTCTAAATCCCCTGCGACGTTTAGCGTGAGTTCGCCCTCACCGGATTCCCATGCGACTTCCTCAGTAAACAAGTTGAGAAGTGCGAAGCCTTCGTTTCTAACGTTAGCGTTAATGGCGTAGCTATCGTCGTCAGAAACGGCTTCGATGAAGGGTAAATCGAGGTTGAGGAGGCGAGCCGGCACTTGGGCTGACACCGTCAGAGGATCATCTGAGTCAACCAGCGTCAGGTCGGCATCTAACCCTACGCGACCGCGATCATAGGTCAGGTTAGCAGCGGCGCGATCAATGGGTTCGCGGTTAAGGGTACCGTTTACCAGTTCGAGGTTGCTGATTAGGGTTGGATCAACAAAGCGCCCCCGAAGCGTAGCAGTGCCGTTGAGTCTGCCTCCCAGATCGAAGGGCAGGTTGGCAATCTCTTGGACGGTCGCAGCAGGGATGTTTGCGACCGTCAGCATCAATTCGCGATCGCGCTGCCCCTCTGGATCAAGCGAAAAGTCACCGGCTAATTCGACAAATGCAGGCTGGCCATCAATTTCTGCCGTCTCGAAGCGTAGGGGATCAAAGAAGACAACCCCATTCTGATAGCTGCCCTGAGCGAGTACCGTATCCGCGCTGAGATCAGGTCCCCAGGTCCAGTTATCCCCCTCGATGTCAAAGCTCGCCACAATGTCATCAGGCAGCGTCGCCGCGAGATTGACCTCACCTCGAAAGGTGCCCTGCAGTTCCTCCAAGGGAGGCAGCGTTGCGGTTTCGGCCTGCAACTCTTCTTGAATACCCAGCTCAATAATTTCGGAAAGCCTCCGAAGCTGACTGAGCAACGTGCCGTTGGGATCCCCCGCTGGCGTCGTCGCTAGGAACCGTTCGGCTTCGGCTGGAGAGGTGGGAATGAGGCCCTCTTGGGGGATAAACCCACGCTGAAAATCAGCAATCTCACTGACTTTCAGAACTGTCAAGATATCGCGTAGCTGCCCCGCGTCGGTCGATATGGCGGCTTGAATTTGAGGGGCTCCAGTGAGAGCATACTGCCCTGACAGGTTATAGGTGCGGGTAGCCAGCGCTTCACCCCGCGAGTTCCGGTCCGATATCTGAATCTCACCATTGTTCACTGCGGCGACCCCGTTGGCGTAGGTAAAGCCGCCAAAAACACGGTCGATAGTGAAATAGCCGACGCCCAAATTCGCTACGTCAACCTGCCCAACTGTGGAAAGGTCCCGCAGGTCAACTGTGGCGGTGGCAAAGGTGACTTCCCCGCGAATGGGACCATAGGGATTGTCTTCATCGGGGGGGATCTTCAGCGCCGAAATGGGGAAGTTGTAAACCTGGGCCTGTAGCAGATTACCTTCGGTTTGGCCGATCGCAACCGCTTCATCAGCCTGTACCCGGAAATTTAGCTGCCGGGGCTCCAGGTCATAGGTCACGATAATTTCATCTTCCTGACCCAGAAGCTCGATAGCTAGTCCTTCCTGAGTGGAGAAGCGGACATCACCAGCTAAGAGCGGGTCAAAGATCAAGTCGTTGAGGGCCAAGTTCGCCAGCGAGAGATCGCCCGCTAGGGTCAAGTCATCAGGCGTACCGGCTAGACGACCATCAAAAGTTGCTTGTCCAGTTAGGGCCAGGGCGGGAGGAATGTCAATGGGGAGGGCTGCGAGGGCGTAGTCTTCGGCGGCGATTGCCAAGTCAATAGCGGCAATGCCAGGTGCCTCCGGTCCCGAGAATATTGGCGTAACCGTGCCATTAGCGGAGAGTCCAGCGGTTTCTAAGCGATTGACCTGGAGGATGCGCCCGTCCCATTCAACATTGGCATCCAGGGGCGATCGCACACTAGCCAACTGCGGGGACAGACTTGCTAGCGTGGCCAGTCCATCCGAGAGGGCAATATTGGCGCGCCCCCGAATGCTGGTCGGGCTCAAATTATCCAGGTTACCTTCGAGCTGAAAGGTAGCGCTGCCAGTACCCTGCAAGTCAGAGGCGATCTGGGCCAGCTGGAGATTATCACCCTGCCCTTCAGCCTGCCAAAGTCCGTTTTCAAGCAAAACATCGCTGGTGGCCGTACCGCCCGCAACGATGGCGGTGACGGTGCCCTCACCTCGAATGCCCGCAAGTGTCAAATCATCCACGGTGCCCGATAAGCGGGCATCGGCGGCAAAGTTAGAGATGGGGATAGTCAGTCCCGGCGTGAATTGAGTGATGGGAAAGTCGCGGGTTTGGACGTTGGCGGTCCAGTTGCCATTCAGCAGAGCGATCTGGCTATCGAGTGTGCCCCCCTCTTGTAAGGAGGCCGTAACATCGCCATCAGCGCGAATACCTTGCAGCGTCAGGTCGTCCAGCGTGCCTGATAGCTGCACATTGCCACCTGCGATCGTACCCTCTAGCGATTCTTCGAAGGCACCCAGCTGAATGCCCTCGGCAACCAAGTCCGCATCCCACTGGCCGCGGACCAACGTCCCGGAACCAGCCACCTTACCCCCTGCTACAGCGACCACTGCCTCACGTACCCGCACGGTGCTAGCCACCACTTCAGCATTACCCCGAGTCGGATAGGTACCATCGGGAGCCTGCCAGCTGATGACACCGCTCAAGTTGTCTAGTGGCCCCGAAACATCGGCATCCAGAGCAACGGAGCCCAAGGTGATGGTATCCGGCAATCCATAAGCGCGTCCAATCGCATCGGCTGGCAGATCACGCCCGGTTAGCTGGAGCGACAGTTCGGTGGGTTGTGAGAATGTATAGATACCGGAGCCTGTGAGACTGCCTCCCTCTAGCGGCGTTGCATTCAGCGAAGCCAGAATCAGCGCTTCCTGCACGTAGGTCAGCTCCGCTACCACGTTAGAGAACTGCACTTTGTCGACAGTCAGTACATCCGTCGAGGTCAGGTTGGCGGTCACATTGGGGTCTGCCAAGGCTCCTGTAACGGTCATATCGGCAGCCGCCGTACCCGTTACATCGACCGGGAGATCAAGTTCAAAAACCTGGGTTAGTTCTGAGACTTCAAAAGGCGCAATTTGTCCGGCAATGTCGTAGCCGTTGCGGAAATCAATTTCCCCTTCAGCGGTGGCGGCGAGATTAACAAACTGGGCTCGTACGTCCTCCAGGTCCACTCGGTTGCCCTGAAACCGGGCCTGCCCCTCAATATTGTCGATGGGTTCGGGCAGCTCCTCAAAGGCGATCGCCCCCTGCTCGACGCGGGTTGTACCCGTTAGCTGAGGCTCGGCTCGGGGCGTCAGGTCTACCTCTACATTGCCGTTTAAGGTGCCTGACAGGATCGTGAAGGGCAGATCGATGGGAAGTACGGGTGCCAGAAGAGCGAGATCTGCCTGCTGACCCTGAATCGCCAGATTCGCATCCAGCGTATCCAACGCACTATTGACAGTGGCTTCGTCGTAATCGATTTGATAAATCGTGCCATCGATTTCGAAGCGGCCAGCCTCTTCCGGCTCAGCACTGAGATCGAGGCGGATTTCCTGGGCTCCAACGAAGGTATCCTGGTTCAGAGGATCCTCGATATCGACGTTTTCTAGAGCGACTGTGCCATTGATTTGAGCGATGGTCAGTGGTAGCGGATTGGCTTCTTCTCCCGCGTACGGCAGAAGAACCACTTCACTGTCTTGAATGCCAATAGCCGGATGCACTCGAATCAGTGGGTCTTGGTCAGCATCTTCATCCCCCAGATTAAACGTGACATCCAGCCACTGCCCTTCGGCATTTTGTTCCAGATATCCCTGAGCACCGATCAAGTTGATCTGGGGTCGAAGCCGCCGCCCTAGCAGTTGCAGAAGATTGAAACGAACTTCAATGGCTTCAACGTACAGGGTATCGGGGTCAGTCTCTGTCGCCGGAACTGCCGAGGGGCCGAGGCGAATCCGGGTCAACGAAACACGCTCAACCTCACCCAGTGCAACGGGGCGGTCGATGGCATCGGTGAGCAATTCGGACAGCCAGGGGGACAGTCGCTCATTGACGAAAATCCAGGCCCACCAAGCCCCACCCGCAATACCGAGAGTGGCGATCGCTCCCAAAGTCAGACTAGCAGTTGCCCAAATGCGACGGCGATTGCGTCTGTTTTCCGATGTCGGTTCCTCTGATGGCGTGCGACTCATATGTTCCCTACACAAAGGTTTGCTAACCTTTACTTCAAATGATCTGCAGACGCGATAACGCTGTCTGACCAACCCAGCTAAACAGTAAGCAAGCGAACATTCAAGAGGGTGGCTGAGTCCCAAAATTCAGGATGAGCGTTCCGTGAATGACCTCGCTCCAATTAAGATACTTACAAATCGACAGTTACGAATAAACGGATACAAAGAATGCAGGTTTACGTGCTGCTATTTAACGCAGGTACCGACAACGAGGGTATTCATTCGTTGCAGGCAAATGGGCGCAACACGGTCCTAATATTTGAAGACGAAGATGATGCGACTCGGTTCGGCCTCATGTTGGAGGCCCAGGATTTTCCTGCACCTACGGTAGAAGCTTTTGACGAAAAAGAAATCGAAGAGTTCTGCCAGGAAGCTGGGTTTGATTGCAAACTGGTTCCTTCAGGAGCGTTGATGGTACCTCCGGACACCAGTGTGGAAAAAACTGACTGGAACCCTGATGGCGTTTACGAGAGCGAAGAGCCGCCCACGGCTGATGAGTCGCGTTTATCCAATGAAGAACTGAACGAAATTCGCCAGCGTTTGGAGCGATTACTTTAGGCTTCATTACGTTTTGCATTAGTCCAGCTACGAATGCACGTGCTACGAGTCTGGGTCAGCATAGACTGCACAATCGTTCAACTGGCTTCGACAGTGAGACTTTGACATAAGGCTGCGATGGTGAGACTTCGTCGCAACCTCCAGCCCAACCGGGCACTTACGATGAAGGTCAAAATCGCCAATCGGATCAGCCCTTTAGTTAGGAGACCCTTGCATGACACCCCCTTCTTCCCCTACAGAGGATGACTTGGTAAACCGGGGACATTTGTTAACCGAGCAAGCGAATCCTGCCAGTCAAGATCTTGATCAGCTTTCGCCCTTGGGCTTTGTCGATTTGGTCAATCAGGAAGATCAGCAGACTCTGGCGGCGATCGCCGGAGCTCGTGAGGCGCTGGCTGATGCCATTACGCAGACAGCTGACGCCATGAGCCGAGGCGGGCGGCTATTCTACGTCGGTGCTGGCACTAGCGGTCGTTTGGGGGTCTTAGATGCTTCTGAATGTCCGCCCACCTTTTGTACCGATCCCGAATGGGTCCAAGGCATTATTGCTGGGGGGGCAGGTGCGTTAGTGCGCAGCTCGGAAGGGCTGGAAGATATTGCCGAAGATGGTGCCGCTGCCATCTATGATCGCCGGGTCCATGTTCACGATGTCGTTGTGGGGATCACTGCTGGGGGCACCACTCCCTACGTTCATGGAGCCCTCAAAGCGGCTCAGCAAAGAGGCGCCACCACTATCTTCATGGCCTGCGTTCCCAGCGATCAAATGCCGGTGGACTATGACGTGGATATTCGCCTCCTCGTCGGTCCCGAAATCCTGGCGGGCTCCACCCGCCTGAAAGCAGGCACTGCCACCAAAATGGCCCTCAATATCCTTTCTACAGGGGTGATGGTGCAGCTGGGCAAAGTCTATGGCAATCGCATGGTGGACGTTTCAGTAACCAATACCAAACTGCGCGATCGCGCCATTCGCATCCTGAGCGACCTGACCCACCTTAACCGCGACGCTGCTTCGGAGCTATTGGACAAGAGCGGCAATCAGGTAAAACTCGCCCTCCTCATGCACTGGGCTGACCTTGATGCCGCCACCGCCCAACAACGGTTAGAAACCCATGAGGGCCATCTGCGTCGAGCTCTGGAGGCATTGGGGAAGAGTGGTGGGGTGGATGGGTAGTGGAGTGATGGAGTGGGGGAGTGATGGAGTGATGGGGTAGTGGGTAGTGGGTAGTGGGAACAGGGGGCATAGAAGTGACGGGGAAAGGAGAAAGGGGAGCCCGTAAGGGCGAGGCATTTGGCCCGTATCCTGATCACCATCGAGACGCTACGCTCCAAATGCCTCGCCCCAAACCACTAACCATAAACCACCGACCAAG
>JBCBJE010000251.1:0-7103 GCA_038523735.1 Cyanobacteria bacterium J06626_18
CCAAAAATTCAAGATCTATTGCATCGATTTTATCTCCCTCTGCTGAGTTGAAATCCGTAACCGTATCAACAGTTAGCGAACTTGTATCAGATGGAGAATCAAGCACAAAACTATCACTTCCTAAGCCACCAGTGAGCGTATCAGCCCCTGCACCGCCAATAAGCGTATCGTTTCCATTTTCACCAACTAAAGTATCATTGCCATCATCGCCCCTCAGAATATCGTTACCTTCACCACCTAGCAGAGTATCATTGCCATCTGCTCCGTCAATACAGCTAGTTTGATCGCCACCGACCAGAACATCATCTTCGTCTGATCCCAGAAGTGTGAAATTTAATTCTGTTAGATTTGCAGCTTGAAAACCTGTCAAGGTAAATTGGGTTCCGTCAGCATTCACAACAGTATTGGCTCCGGCTTGAACAATGGTTACGTCAGCAAAAGTAAGTCCACCCGCCAAACCAATTTGGTCGAAACTTTCAGATTGAAAGTCAGTGACAACGTCGGAGCCTTCACCTGGTAGCATTACAAAAAAATCGACTCCATCATCCCCCGTCAGAGTATCATTTCCAGTCCCTCCGAAAAGCGTATCGACTCCATCACCGCCGCTTATGGAATCATTTCCAGTCCCTCCAAACAGCTTATTAGCGCCATTATCACCGCTTAAAGTATCATCGCCTGCCTCACCAAATAGGGTATCGACTCCATCACCGCCGCTTATGGAATCATTTTCAGAAGTTCCTACCAGATTATCTACAGCTTCTGTACCTTGAATAACTGACATGTTTCTTTGCTCCAATTTTTCGTCTTTGAAGGTATGGAGATGCACCTCCCACTAGACTCGCTAAAAACTTTAGTCGCACTATCACACTCTTAAAAGAGCATGTATCTCTTACAAGAAGGTATCGTCAGCCGATAGGGTAATTACTTGTTGGTTCAATCTGAATATTCTGAAAAGTGAGCTATTCTCCATATTCATGGCTTTACCTCCACGACGCACTTGCTTTCTAGTTCAGCGGGATTATCTAAATAGACCTGAAAGGGGCATCAGTGCCGACCCGAGCCATGCTCGCAATCAACCCATCAACGCTTGGATCTTGCTCTCAATGGCCGCAATCGCACGCCTGACTTGTTCTAGTTCGCTCCGAGCAACTCTGAGCCGACCGCCGCGTTCGACCTGGGCACGGACACGGGGCAGCTCTCGGGATTCGATGCTGCGCCGACGTTTCTTCCGCTTCCCATTGGCGTAGCGCTCCTCAGTAAACCAGCACAGCCGATACCGCAGGGTGTCATAGCCAGCATCTTTGGCACTATCAATCCAGCACCCTTCCAGTACCGGCATCCGTGTGATGGAGGCGATCTCAGCCTCTAGCTCAGTCTCCCGCTGGCGTAATTCCGTTAGCGTTTTCATCAGGTTCCGTGTCACTTATGAGCATATTTTAGAGCAAGTGACACGGAAAAAGTAGCCTAGAAAATGCTGCCGCCAGCGCACTCGCCACTCCTTGCCTAAAATGCGATCGCGCTCTCCTACTCATCACTCAGAGACCTAATAAAGGCAGCATAAGAACAAGAATGAAGTGGATCGCCATGTCAACGATCGCGTCCTTTCAAGCTCAGGTAATCAGTTCTGACACTTAGAAGAAAAGGGCTCTCCTCCATCAGTGTTTGGCTCAATAATCCCTGATCGCTCTGACGTTCACTCGACCGCGTCAAAAAATAGTTTTTCAGCAAGCCCTACCTAGCGGGGGCATTGTACAATCCGTCGCTAGGATCGCTTCCGACCCTAGTGACCAGCCTTCCCCATCTACTAACCAGTGCCAGTACGTACGAACCGAGCAAAGTTTCTAAGAACTTGTCTCTTAATAGTAAAAGTTTCTCCTCAGTTTATTGAATTTTCAACTTACTGTCAGGAATTAACAAGTCTTGGCACTGGTTTCTTAAGAGGTAATGCAATGAAACCCTTGTGTCGTCAAGAGTTCATAGGTTGAGATTACACGCTTACGGTATCCCATCGCCATGGCGGGTGTCGTCTTTTTGTCAAGCCCCCAATGGGGGCGTCCCCAGTTGTGAATCAGGCGCTGGACATCTAAGGCTCGTTGCAACGCTTCCACCCGTTTGGCGTAGAGATTTTGTCGCCGCCGGTAGGCACTGGCCCGTCGCTTCAAGGCCGCATTTTGCGCCTCATTATGGTTGGCATGGACCTCAGATAAGGTGCTGATGGCCGTGAACGGGTGTTCTGTTTTCACCCACTCAATCTGGCGCTGGCCTTGAGACCCCTTGATTTTCATAGCGACTTCCAGACCTTCGCGCCACACCTTGCGTTTGCCATAGGCCGAGGGGGTTGCGCCGACCTTCAGCCAGACACTGGCCAACCGCCACAAGGTCTTACCATAGCGGCGTTCACCATCAGTAAACCATCGGATAAAGCGAGCGGGGTTAGCCCACTGCCAAGCCTGGAAGGTACTTTCCTCAAACAGCGATGCCTGCTTCTTGCCGGCGACCGCTGCAATCCAATAGCGGCTTTGACGTTCGATGAAATGCGCGGTCCAGCCTTCTGACTCAGCGGGGGGGAAGGTTCTCGCCGACGCGAGTGTAGACTTCGTCGCCTTCGACGGTGACATCACTCGCTTCGGGCGCAGGGGGGGACCATTGCGCGCTATGGTCCGCTAGACGCCGCTCCCAGCTTATAATCGTGGCGTGCGATTTGCCCAAGGACCGACCGGTGGCCCGCACGCCTAACCCCTCGGTCCGCACATGATGGCCGCCGAGACCACCGATGCGGGTGTCCGCAGTCGAGCCATGGGCGTGTGAGTGCGCTCGTTAAATCGCTTGCCACAGTCGCGACAGAGATACCGTTGCCGCGTGGAGTGGTCCTTCAATCGGGCTGTCCCGCTTTTGATCGTCTTCTGGCTTTGACAATAGGGGCATCTCATGAGCTAAAAGCCATACAGTGTAAACATTCTAGCTATCACCCTTTAGGAAACCAGTGCCGGGTCTTGGGCGACCATAGTGATGAAACCTTTGCCCCGCTCTGGCATATCGTGGCCGCCTGGAACTGCTATTTCTACGTGACGGATGGATGGTCAGTGTATCCCGGCTTCATTCCGGAGGGTGACCAGATTATCTGCAAGACCTACATGACTCGGGTCGAAGGCGAAAATACACGCTTGCGGCATTACCTGGCTCGACTGCACCGCAAAACGCTTTGTTACTTTAAGTCCGTAGACATGTCTGATTAAAGGACTGGCTACCTAATTGAAATTTATTCTCAATTTTAAGGATTATTTATCAACATCTTGAAATTATTCAAACACTTGAGAATAGTTCGTATTTACTGTGTGATTGCGGCTTGTCGGACGATGACTGTTGATATAACTTCCTACTGGTCATAACCCCTGCAGGGAGACCATTGAAGCCATATTCACGTCTTCGACTTTACGGTTAGCTCAGCTACAAAAACGCTATTTCGTTATTCAAACAAGACTTGATTTTTATAGGAGTTAATGCCAATAGTAATGATGAGCTGCTTTTGGTAGCTCAATCTTGCTGCTGTTTGAAGACAAGGCTCTTCGGTAGAGCACTTTACGGAGAAATGTGTGGTGAATAAGAGACTAAAGCTCTGGACAGGGATTGGAACCTATGCGTTGGTGAATGTGGGTATGATGCCTCTCGCTCTATCAGAGGCGGCTAGTGCTGAGGAACTGCGGACGTTACCCAACGAAACATCTGTGCTGATTAGCCAAAATGGAGCTTGCGTTGCCGTAGCTGTTGAAGGCGGCGGCGAGGGTGGCGAAGGTGAAGAGCCTGTCAGTGAAGGTGGCGAAGGCGGTGAAGGTGGCGAAGGCGGTGAGGGGGGTGAAGGCGGTGAAGGTGGCGAAGGCGGTGAGGGGGGCGAAGCGCTGAGTCCAAGCCGCATCTTTCTGCCTCCGGATCAGCAATTCCGCGATCGCGAAGTCCTCGTCACCTTTGTTGATCAGCTGATCATTCCCAACTATGAACTGTTGACTCAGCGAACCGGCAAGCTATCGGAAGTGATTGCAGCTTTTGTCAGCGATCCAACCCCCACAACCCTGGCGACGGCGCGTCAAGTCTGGTTAGCCACCCGAACTCCCTGGGAGCAGAGTGAGTCTTTTGCCTTTGGGCCCGCTGCGTTTCTGGGGTTAGATGCGGAGCTAGATGACTGGCCTCTGAATGAGGTTGATGTCCAAGCAGTCTTGAATAGCGGCGACCCGCTCACCCCTGACTACGTCGATGGTTTGCAAACCAGTCAGAAAGGATTTCACGCTATTGGTTTCCTTCTGTTCGGAACTGATAACGATAAAGCGCTTTCTGACTTTACGGCCCGAGAATTTGAATATCTAACCGCGATCGCGCCTGTGTTTGATCAGACAGCCAATGATCTGCTGCTGAGTTGGACAGAGGGCATCGATGGTTTGCCGCCATTCCGTAGTGAATTCGTTAATGCCGGTGAGAGCAGCGAAATTTATCCCACAGTACAGGCTGCAGGGGAAGAAATTGTGCAGGGTATCATCGGCATTTTGGATGAGCTGGGCAATGTCAAGATTGGCGAAGCCGTCGCTGCCCAAAATCCCTTCTTGCTAGAAAGTCGGTTTTCCCAAAGCTCCTTACAGGACTTTAAAGCCAATCTCCGCAGTGCCCACAATGCCTACATGGGCGATTTCTACGGCAGCGGTACCTCAGGCCAGGGGTTGAGTGACTACATCGCCATGGTTGACCCTGCTCTGGATGCTGAGATTCGAGTGAAGATGCAGCTTGCTTTGGCTAGTTTAGAAGCGATTCCAGGGCCGATCGAAACGACGCTCTGTGAACCCCTTGCTCAGCCGGAAATTTCGGCAGCTCAAGACACCGTCTTGGAATTGTTTGATGTGTTTAACCAGCAGGTTCTACCCCTTGTACAGCAATGATGACTTCACTGGTGCACTTTATTCGTAGCAAGCAACGCTGGACACATCGCCTGGTATTGGGGATAGGAGCGGTGATCGCCGGTATTCTGTGCTCTACCCTACTCCAGCTCCCCGTCCAGGCTAAACTGCCACCCCAAGCAGGTGGCGACACGACCCTCAACATCCGCTCATCGCAGGCATACGCTCAGCCGGCCCCCAATTTAGACGAATTCTGGGATGAGCGTCATGCGACAGGCGACTTAGCTTTTGAAGCCGCCTTTGTCACGGCCCCTGCGAACGTGAACCCTGGCTTGGGGCCTTTGTTCAACAGCAGCTCTTGCACAGGCTGCCACATTAGTAATGGTCGAGGGCTGCAAGAAAAGGGCCAACGGGTCGTGCGCGTCAGTCAGTTGCCAGCAGGACAGCCCATTACGCTGCCGCCGAGTCACCCCTATGCCGATGAGATCGTCGCCCCTACTGCTAACACGCCTCCGGTTCCTGGAATGGGGACTCAGGTGCAAGAGCAAGGAATCTATGGGCACCCTCCAGAAGGCATTATCGACGTTACCTGGCAGGAGCAGACGGGGACCTATGGGGATGGCACGTCTTACACGTTGCGATCGCCCCAGCTAGAGCTAACCCCTTGGGATGGCTCTCCCCTGCCAGAAGGCGTTGTGATTTCCAACCGGATCCCGCTGCCGGTGTTTGGTTTAGGCTTACTGGAAGCAGTCCCTGAGGCAACCGTCCTGCAGGCTGCCGATCCTGAAGACCTGGATGGTGATGGTGTCTCCGGTCGTCCTAATCAGGTGTGGGATGTGGTGCAGTCAAAGGATGTGCTAGGCCGGTTTGGCTGGAAGGCCAATATGCCGAATTTGCTCCAGCAGTCTGCTGCGGCCTATGTTAATGACATGGGCGTCACGAATCCGGTGTTTCCAGCCAAAGACGGTACCGAGGATATCGATATGGATATCCTGGAGGTGGCCACCATCTATGTCCAAACGCTTGCGGTTCCTGGACGTACGGCGCTGGACAATCCCCAAGTTCAGCGGGGTGAACAGCTATTTGTCGATGCCAACTGTGCGGCCTGTCATCGGACTCAGCTCCGCACGGGCACCCATGAAATCTCAGCCTTGACGAACCAGACCATCCATCCATACACCGATCTGCTGTTGCATGACATGGGGCCAGATCTGGCGGATAATCGTCCCGATTTCCAAGCCTCTGGTAGCGAATGGCGTACACCCGCGCTCTGGGGACTCGGTGTTGTGCAAACGGTATTACCTTACTCAACCTACCTCCATGACGGTCGAGCCCGCACGCTAGAAGAAGCGATCCTCTGGCATGGTGGCGAGGCCACGGCTTCCCAAGAGGCATTTCGGACAATGGATGAGGGCGATCGCGATGCCCTCCTGGCGTTCCTGAAATCGCTGTAGGGAATTGTTGGAACAATCAATCGGCAATGGGGGTTTGGCGTAGAGACACGATATATCGTGTCTCTACGCTTTAACATTCGCCCCATTTCCGTAGTAGATTGGCATGGGTTTTGGACAATAAATCAAACTCTCTGGTTTTGCCATATTGCTCAAATAGCGACTGACGAGCGGTATCCAAATCAAACAGAATCTCTCGCTCGTGAGGGTCGCGCACAAGACTTTGGACCCAACTAACAGCCGCAAAACGAACGCCTTCTGTAACGGTTTCAACCCGATGGAGCGTTGATGAAGGATACACGATCATGGCTCCAGCCGGCAGTTTGTAGTCCTGTTCGCCTTGAGCACTATCGATAATAAGTTCGCCGCCTTGATAGGCCTCAGGAGAATTCAAAAAAAGTGTAAATGAAATATCTGATCGCATCAGCTGCTGCTGGCTACGCATCATGGCATCATCGGTGTGTGTTCCATAGGCCATGCCCACTTCATAACGGCTAATCAGCATCGGATGGATGTGTTTGGGGCGAGCAATCATCTGAAATAAACGATTGCGCTGGAGAGCTGTGTTGATGAGCGATCGCACCTCTGCCAAAGCAGGTGATTGCTTAGAGAGCTGGGAATTTTGCTTAACCAAGCGAGCATGCCAACCGGCAGTGACTTTACCATCGATAAATTCAGCCGCCGCCAGTTTTTCTATAATTAATGTCAATTCATCTGGAGTTAACACATCACCAATACACAAAATCATAGAAAGTAGACCAGCAAAACAGAC
>JBCBJE010000252.1:0-7101 GCA_038523735.1 Cyanobacteria bacterium J06626_18
AAAGATTCATTTTTGCTTGAGCAACTTCCAATTTCAAATCGCCTTTCTACATGCCAGTATATCAGTGAATTCGATGGCTTGACGCTCTTGTATTTATCCGATTCATGTCAATGAGTTTCATTTAAAAGCTTGGTCGAAATAACCGAAAAAATTTGTTCTTTATGAAAGAACTGAATTTGCAAATTTGGTGTTTATCTACACATTATCTGCGTGCTTGTAAAGGCACTTTTCGCGCTAGGTCGTAAGACCTGATGTCAATTTCAGGATGAGATGCCAATGTCTGAGATTTTGCCGACAGAGTCCTTGTCTACATCCGAGTCTGTATCTGATGCTGAAACTCGCAGCCGCTGGTGGATTGCTCTTTTGATAGGTATTCTGGGGCTGGTCGGAGGTGGGTTGATTTGGGGCCTGGTTCGACGGGGGGAAGCTCAAGCTCCGCCAGAACCTGAAGCAACTGCTGTTGAAACAGAGACGGTTCAAGCCTCACCCATCAAGGTGTCTTCTGAGTTCGTAGGAGCTTTAGAGGCTCAAGAGCAAGTAACGCTGCGACCAGAGGTAGAGGGTCGTATTACTCAGATTTTTGTAGAGGAGGGCGATCGCGTTACAGCGGGAACTCCCATACTGCAGTTGAGTCCAGACCGCTCTGAAGCTGTAGTGCGAGGGGCCGAAGCCGATGTGGATGTTGCCCGGGCCTCACAAAATACAGCCGAAGCGGAGGTTTTGGAGGCGGAAGCAAATCGCGAGACGGCGAGGGCTGAGGAGATTCTGCAAACTGCCGAATACACCCGTACGCAGACGTTGGTGGAGCAGGGGGCTTTGCCCGAGCAGTCGTTAGATCAAGTAGCCCGCGATCGCGATGCAGCAATGGCAACGCTCAATGCAGCTGAACGAAGGGTTGAAGCAACCGTAGCTAATCTAGAGGAAGCCAACGCTGTTCTGCGCCGCGCTGAATCGAGTGTAACGGTTGCTAGCGAAGACTTGGCAGATTATCAGATAACCGCGCCGATTGATGGAGTTGTAGGCGATTTGCCCGTCAAACTTGGTGACTATGTCAGCATTGGCGAACTCATCACCACCCTGACTCGCAACCAAACCATGGATTTGCGCCTCTCGATTCCAGTTGAACGAAGCAACGACCTCAACCCTGGACTCCCCGTGGAACTCCGCACCGAAGCGGGGACTGAACCACTCGTGAACGGTAGCATCAGTTTTGTTGCTGAGCGAGTTGATGGTAACGCCCAGTCTATTCTGGCGAAGGCTACATTCCCCAATCCAGGTGGCCTTTTGCGCGACGAACAGTTTGTTCGAGCCGATGTAATCTGGGCTGAAGAGCGAGGTGTTTTGGTGCCCACTACAGCCATCTCTCGCATTGGTAATCAAAGCTTTGTCTTTGTGATGGAGTCTTCTGAAGACTCCGATGCTGCATATGTAGCCGTTCAGCGTCCCGTTCAGTTAGGCGTTATCGAAGGCAATCAGTACCAAGTCCTTAGCGGCTTAGAGGCAGGCGAAAACATCATCACCTCCGGCATTTTGCGATTGTCCGACGGTGCACCTGTAACACCGGAGTCAGGGGAAGTGCCTGGGGAGTAGATGGAGTGATGGGGTGATGGAGATTTTGGCGAAGCAAACAGGTCTTCGCAAAAGTCAATTCTTCGTCGGAAAATCATTTATTCCCCCCCACTCTTCCACTCTCCCACTTCCTTAGTTTCCGAATTCCCTAGAGCCTGCTCTTCTGCAGAGTATTCCGAATTTCGGATTCACTTACATTCGAGGTCAATTCGATGAGTTCTCTCAATTCACAAGAGTCTGTTGCCCAAGAATCTGCATCGAGTGGTGAATCGGCGGTTGGTTCACAGCTTGCAGCGATTCAACAGATGTTGAGCCAGATGACGAATGAAATTACGACATTGCGCCAGGAAGTGGGGCAACTTAAGGAATTACCTCAGCAGGTTAGTCAGCTTGAGCGGCGTCTCATGGTGGTGGGCGATCTCTATCGGTATGAGACGCTGCACGAGCAACTGGCGAATCAGGAATGGTTTGCTGCCGACAAAGAGACTGTCAGTTTGATTGCGGCGATCGCGGGCGTCTCTGAACTAGAAGAACTCAGTCCTCGCGATATTCGTAGTTTTGCTTGCGGTGAGCTGCAGGTAATTGACCGCTTATGGACCACCTACAGCGAAGGGCGATTCGGCTTTACTGTCCAGGTCCAGGTTTATCAAGAGCTTGGCGGCACCCTGGAAACTACCATCGGCGAAGATCTTGATTTAGTCCAACGCTGGGGCGCGGAGCTGGGCTGGCGTAGCGGCGTGACGAAACAGAATCCAGGCGGCGATCGCTGGCGCCAATGCGATGAACTCGACTTCTCCCTCAACGCCCCCAAAGGCTGTCATCCCTCGCGCTGGTGGAACTCTCCCTATGGCTCTCGCATGACGAATTACTTTCTCAATCGATTGATGACGTGTGAGCTTTGAGTTCTTGGTTCTTTGTCTCTGGTTCTTGGTTCTTGGTCATGGATTGGTTTGGATGAGTTTGGTGATGGCATTGCGGTAGGCGTTGAGTTTGGGAGCGAGTGCTGTGATTAAAGGCTGTCGCTCAACTGATACACCTCCAACTCCTTAAAACTTTTAGCCATGCCGCTCTGAGCCCTCATTGTCACTCCCTAAAATTCCCTCTTTCCTCACCAAAGATCACCCACCGATAGCCAAGAACCAAGAACCAAGAACCAACCCCACCGATCCCCTCCAACCTCCTCCAACCCCTTAAAACCCATGTTTGTTGAAACCTTTATCCGTCGCCCAGTTCTCACCATGGTGCTTTCTATCATCATCTTGATGGTGGGGGCGATCGCGATTCCAACACTGCCAGTAGAACAATATCCTGACATTAGCCCGATTCAGGTAGTGGTCAACGCCAACTACATTGGTGCGAGTGCGGAGGTGGTAGAAGAAACCGTCACGACGGTGCTGGAGCGGGAAATCAACGGCGTCAATGGCATGCGCTACATGAACTCCACCAGTAGCGACGATGGCAGCACTTCGATCACCGTGACCTTCAACCAGGGCTCCAACTTGGATATTGCAGCGGTCGATGTGCTGAATCGGGTTTCGATCGCCACGCCTCAGTTACAGGAAGAGGTGCAGCGTACCGGCGTTACCGTGCGCAAGCAGTCCAGCAGTGTGGTTGTGGGCATGGCGATTTACAGCGAAGAAGAGGGGCTGTACGACGAAAACTTTATTAGTAACTATGCTGACCTCTATGTTCTGGATGAACTGAGGCGAATTGAGGGTGTCGCCGATATTCAGCCTTTTGGGGAGCGGCGCTATGCCATGCGTTTGTGGATTGATCCGGCGAGGATGGCGGCTCGTAGCATTACAGCGCAGGATTTAGTCGATGTCATTCAGGAGCAAAACCTTCAAGTGGGTGCCGGGAGCATTGGTCAGCCGCCTGCCCCGGATGGTCAGAGCTATCAGCTGACGCTGCGAGCCCAAGGACGTTTGGAAGAGGCCTCTGAGTTTGAAAATCTGGTGCTAAAAACCGAGGATGATGGCTCGTTGGTTTACCTACGGGATATTGGGCGGGCGGAACTGGGCGCTGAGAACTATGGCACCTTTGCTCGCTATCGCAGGCAGGGAGCCATTGGCTATCGGATTGTGCAGACACCAGGGACTAATGCACTAGCAGCCGCTAATGGCGTAAAGGCAACGATGGCGCGGCTGTCTGAAGACTTTCCGCCAGGACTTACCTACTCGGTCCCTTACGATCCCTCGCTGTTTGTGGTGGAGTCGAGCAAAGAAGTGATTAGTACCTTACTGCAGGCGATCGCTCTCGTTGTTCTGGTACTCTTTTTGTTTTTGCAGAACTGGCGTGCCACATTGGTTCCGGCTGTCGTTATCCCCGTAGCGCTAATCGGGACCTTCGCTTTCATCAAGGTGTTCAATTTCTCCATCAACAGTCTGACGCTGTTTGGGCTAATTCTGGCTACGGGGATGGTGGTGGATGATGCCATTGTGGTAGTGGAAGACATTGCCGGCAAAATTCAAGAGAAGGGGATGCGACCCCACCTGGCAGCGATCGAGGCAATGCGCGAGCTGACAGGGGCCGTGATTGCAACCTCACTGGTGCTGCTGGCAGTGTTTATTCCAGTGGCCTTTTTTCCCGGTACAACGGGACAGCTTTACCAACAATTCGCCCTGACCATTGCCTTTTCCATCACGATTTCTACTTTCAACGCACTCAGCCTAACGCCGGCACTATCGGCCATGCTGATTCGCACAGGTCAACAGCCGGGGGGCTGGCTAGGTCGCTTTTTTGGCTGGGTAAACCAGGGCATTGACAGCACGCGGCGTGGTTATCACTGGACGATTGGCCGCCTCACCCGCATGAAGACAACGGTGTTGATTCTATTCGTCGTGATGTTGGGGGCAGCAGGCTGGCTCTACACGTCCGTACCGACGGGATTCTTGCCCGATGAAGATCAGGGTTACGTGATTAGCCTGATCCAGGGACCGGAAGGATCATCAGTTGGCTACACCAGTGAAGTGATTGATGAGGTGGATCAGATTTACCTAGATATTCCTGAGGTTGAGGGCACGTTCTCGCTGGGAGGCTTTGGATTCAGCGGCAGTACGCCTAACAATGGTGTGATTTTTTCGCCGTTTATTCCTTGGGGCGATCGCCCCCGCGTCGAACAGTCGGCTCAATCCATTCTCGACCAAGTCTTGCCACAGTTTGGAGGCATCAAAGAAGCGAACGTGATTGCCTTTAATCCCCCCACGATTCAGGGGTTAGGCAGCATCAGCGGTTTTGTTTTCCAACTGCAAGACCGGAGTAACAATGCTATTCAGGCATTCCTGAATGCCAAGGATGAACTGATCGCCCGCGCGAACGAAGCGCCCGAACTGCAGAATGTTTTCACTACTTACACGGCAAATGCCCCTCAGTTAGAAGTGGATATCGATCGCAGTCTCGCTAAAGCGATGCGGGTTGAGATTGACGAAATTTTGAATACGTTGCAGAGTTTCTTAGGATCGCGCTATGTGAACGATTTCAATGCATTTGGTCGTACCTATCGGGTTTATATTCAAGCGGATCAGGCCTTTCGTTCCAATCCTGCTGATATCGGCAAGCTTTATGTGCGCTCCGAAAGAGATGAAATGATTCCCCTGGATACGCTGGTCACGGTCAACTCGATTACGGGACCCCAAACCCTCAATCACTACAACCTGTTCCGATCGATTGAGATTAATGGTTCCCCAGCTCCAGGCTATAGCTCGGGACAGGCGATCGCAGCAATGGAACAGATTGCCAATGAGGTGCTGCCCGCCAGTATGAGCTTTGAATGGTCGGGCATTTCTCTGGAGGAATTGGAGTCGGGCGGACAAGCACCGATTATTTTCGGTCTAGGGATCATTTTTGTCTTCCTGGTGCTCTCAGCTCAGTACGAGAACTTTATTGATCCAATCATCATTTTGCTGGCGGTCCCGCTAGCTATGTTAGGGGCGCTATTGGCTGTCTCGCTACGGGGCTTTCCCAATGATGTCTATTGCCAGGTAGGGCTGGTGATGCTGATTGGCTTGGCCAGCAAAAACGCCATTTTGATCGTAGAATTCGCGAATCAGCTGCGTGACGAGGGCTTGTCAATTACGCGAGCGGCGGTGGAAGCTTCACAGCAACGGCTACGGCCCATTATTATGACGGCGATCTCCACAGTTCTGGGCATTTTTCCGCTGGTTATTGCGACGGGAGCCGGTTCTGCCAGTCGCCAGTCGCTGGGAACAGCTGTGTTTGGCGGCATGATTTTTTCCACAGTGCTGAGTTTGTTTGTGGTGCCGGTGCTCTACATCATTATCGCAACGACCTTTTGTCGCTTTAAAGACGGCTGTCGGGGTATGTCGCCTGTGGCAGCAAGAACAGGCGAGCGTGAACTGGTTGAATCTAGTCCCAATAACAGGCGTTAGTATTACTGAAATTTGGTGGGAACGCATGGAGTTTAGAACAATCTGCGTAGAATGAAATACAAAAAAGGGCGAAGCAATTAGAACTCGTGTCATTGAGATTGGCAATTCCCAAGGCATTTGTATCCCTAAAGCTTTATTAGAGGAAATCGGTATTCACTCGGAAGTTGAAATCGAGGTGCAGGACAATCATCTTATAATCCGTGCCGTCAAACCATAGCAGATAACATCCGCTAGATTACCGGCAGTATTTTATCGGGCTGGGTATCCGGGCTGCACTTCCTGGAAAGTCTTCGTAGGCTGGATTATCTAATCTTCAGTAGCTTTGTCCTAGCCTGCTTAACCCAAGCTAAGGGGTAGATATGATTACTTCAATACCTATAAAGAGGATGCATCTCTCAATGAATAATCCTATCTTTCAACGAGCCCATTCCTCGCTCATCCGCTATGGTGGGGCATTTTCCAATTTCGTTGCCCATCATGCTGAAGGGTCCTTTATTTACGATCGCGAAGGACGTCGGGTACTTGATTTCACATCCGGACAAATGAGCGCCATCCTTGGGCATAGTCACCCTGAAATTGTCGCGACGGTGCGCCAATCCATTGGCGATCTCGATCATCTTTTTAGCGGCATGTTGTCAGAGCCTGTGGTGAGCCTAGCTGAGGCTCTGACGGCATTAGCTCCTCCCGGACTGGATCGGGTTTTGCTTTTGAGTACTGGAGCAGAATCTAATGAAGCGGCCTTGAAAATGGCCCGCCTAGCTACTGGAGGCTATGAAATCGTCGGCTTTGCTCAGTCTTGGCACGGGATGACGGGAGGAGCTGCCGCTGCGACCTATGCGGCGGGACGACGAGGATACGGACCCATGGGAGTTGGCGGCATGGCCCTCATGGCTCCTAATCATTACCGTCCGACTTTTGCGAGTGGCGCTGATTATAATTGGCAGGCTGAACTTGACTATGGATTTGAGCTTGTTGATCGACAATCAACTGGCTCCCTGGCCGCTTTCATTGCCGAGCCGATTCTTAGCGCGGGGGGAATCATTGACGGCGTTGCATAATTAAAAGATGAATTAGGGTGATCAGCGATGCATTGTCCGGAATGTGGAGCCACTCACATCCGTAAGAACGGCAAGAGGAAAGGTAA
>JBCBJE010000253.1:0-7081 GCA_038523735.1 Cyanobacteria bacterium J06626_18
GTCTGGGCGTGCTCAGCGACACCACGACTGAGCAGTTTGTTCAGTCCACCTATCCCACTGCTGAGCGGGTGCTGTTTTCTGGACCAGAAGGCTTGGATAATGCGATTGAAGCGGTTGAACAAGGAGACATTGATGCCTACGTTGGCGATGGCATTTTGTCCTATGCTGCTGTCTTACTAGAGGGCAAAGCGGTAGACGAGTTTATCTTGCTACCTGAACTGCCGCTGACCTGTGAGTTCTATGGGTTGGCACTACCCAACGACGATGATGAATGGCAGACGATGGTGAATCAGTTTTTAAGGGGCGATCGCGCCGATGAGGTCTTCGATAGCTGGTTTACAGATCTGTACCCAGCCGCCCTTGAACAGGCAGAATTCTGTCTAAATCGATAAACAAATCAGCCTTTTAATCAGCCTTAAAGGGCGACGTTGAATCGATCTAGCGCTCAATTGATACGAGCACAACAGAAATAGATTTGATTAGGAAGTATCGTTGTCTAAATCAGTAAAAAATGTATTTTTTAGAAAGCAACAACATGAAAATGGCTCTAAAACAGCGTTCAATAACGGTTTTTCTCGGTATCTGCTCACTGATTCTGGTGGTAACACTTTCAACCATGGCCATAGCTGAAGAGCATTCCTCTGGTGCTAACGATGTTGTTTGGACAGCGGAAAGCTCGGATCCGAAGGTTTTGCAGTGGATGGAGGGTTCTCCTCCTCCCGCCGATAAGGTGATCCGCTTTGATGACAACAGCTTTGCTCAATATCCCCAATGGCGCTGGAGTGTTTGCAATTTTCAGCAGCTGATGCCCACTAAGATGATCGGTCGAGGATTGTCACCCGCACGGCCATTGGAAAGCGCCGAGGTAGCTGGCATCGATGACATCACCTTCACTCCTCTAGGTGCTACAGAGCCAATTACCTGGAAAGAATCTCTGGCAGCCAACTTTACTGATGGTCTGTTGGTGATGCACCACGGCAAGGTCGTTTACGAAACCTACGCGGGTTGTCTAAATCCTGCCAATCGTCATGGCGCGATGTCCATGACCAAGTCCTTTATCGGCTTGCTCGGTGAAACGCTCGTTGTAGAAGGTCAACTCGACGAAAACAAGCTCGTTAAGGACTACATCCCTGAATTAACCGAGAGTGCCTTTGGCGATGCCACCGTCCGTCAGGTACTCGATATGACCACAGGACTGCAATTCAGCGAAGACTATGCGGATCCCGATGCAGAAATCTGGCAGCATGCGGCGGCAGGCAATCCACTCCCCAAACCTGCTGACTATGAGGGACCTCGCACCTACTTCGAGTTTATGCAAACGGTGAAAAAGCAAGGGGAACATGGCCCTAGCTTTGCTTACAAAACCGTCAACACTGATGTACTGGGCTGGCTAGTTAGCCGCGTCACTGGCGAATCAATACCTGATCTGTTGTCAGAAAAGGTTTGGAGCAAAATCGGCGCTGATCTAGACGCGTTTATCTCGGTTGATTCTGTTGGGACAGCGTTTGCAGGCGGTGGCCTCAATGCTGGGCTAAGAGATATGGCTCGCGTCGGGCAGATGATGCTTGACAATGGCCGAGTGGGTGATGAACAGGTATTGCCAGAAGCCGTGGTTGCCAGCATTAGTGAGGGTGGCAGTCGCCGCGCCTTTGCCGATGCGGGGTATTCCTTGCTAGACGGCTGGAGCTACCGCAGCATGTGGTGGGTGACTCATAACGATCATGGCGCTTACACAGCCAGAGGGGTTTACGGTCAGGCCCTCTACATCGATCCTACCGCTGATATGGTGATTGCTCGCTTTGCCTCTCATCCCACTGCAGGCAATGCTGCTATCGATCCGACGTCTTTACCGGCTTATGAGGCACTCGCTGATTATCTAATGGACGTTGACGCTTAATTTCATTCTTCGGCTTAAGAGTCCATTGATACAGGCAGTCCTGATATCTTCGACAACAATGTCTTTCTGTTGTTTCTTTATCGGTGACTGCCTGGTTCTGGCTTCTTTGCGGAGGCTCTGAATTGTTCTCGTGAATCCCTCAAAGGGCAGCAAGTCCTGTTGAAAGTCACCATCGATCTTAGTTGATATGCCGCATTACCTATCTTTGCAATATGCAAAGTCTACTCGCAGACTGAAGCTAGCCCTCTGCTTATTGCTCGGCATGGGGTTGACGAATCCTGTACTAGCCCAAGAGAGTGAGCGACTCTCTCGATTCTCTCGCTCACAGTCAGAAACCTCTACAACCGTAACCAGCCACTTAGAGAAAGCTGCAACAATCAATCAAGATTGTGAAAATTATCTCTTTCAGGCAGAAACTCCCGCAGCTGCATCGGCTCTAACTGAAGCCACTCTAGTAGAGGAAACGCCAGTAGAAGATCCGCCTGGCCTCATATCAGCCTGCGCTAACGATCTTTCTCCCCAGTCCATCGAATCTAGCCAAATTGCTCAAGCTACAACCTCTACTCAAGAAAGCGAGCCTGCCCCAGCTGAGCCCGCTTCAGAGGAGTCTCCTCAACCGGAGCCGTCTCCAGCGGCAACCAGAGATCCGATGGTTCTCTACGATGAGAATGGCTGGACAGTTCGATCTCATCTTCAGTTCGGCGCCAATGCAGTTTTTGAGCGCAATTTGTACTGGGACCTGGCTGAAACCTTTGCACCCACGACTGACTTTGATGAGGATACAGAGTGGCTGGAGCTTTACGTCAAGCCAGGGATAAGCTTTACCGGCACCCCTGCTGACAACTTGAACCTGTACGGCAGGCTATCTGGTGTCGCCTCAGCCACGTTAGGCACAGATGCTTTCGACACAGGTGACACAGGTCGGATCACATTAGAAGAAGGGCACCTGGGACTACGCACCACGCATCCCGATCGTGTCAACTTTGATATCTCCGTCGGTCCTCGTGAGTTAAAGCTAGGCACTGGCATGCTCATCGCCAACGGTGCATCCAATGGTTTTGAGCGAGGAGCACTCAAATTGGGTCCACGCAAAGCCTGGGAGATGGCAGCAATTGGGCGGGTCTCTTACGGTGATTTTCTGGGCACGGCCTTTTATCTCGAGCCCAACGAACTGCCGTCAAACAGTACGGGAAACCGTTTGGCAGGGGTTGACCTACGCTATGACCGCCCCAACAACAACTATGTTGGGTTGACCTATGTCAATGTACTCGACTCCCAAGCCCCTTACCCTCAATCCAGCGTAGGAAGCCCTCCAGAAATTATTCCTGGCGCGCGCGAAGGGCTCAATGCCACCAACTTCTATGCCAGAGTGACCCCATTTCAAGGCGATTTGGAACCTCTCTTTCTCACCTTTGATGCAGCATATGAGTGGAACAATCGCATCAATCTAGAAGCCTGGGGCGGACGGGCTCAGGTGGGCTACACCTTTGAAAATGCACCCTGGTCGCCCACATTAACCTACTCTTATCAGACATTTTCGGGAGATGACCCCTCCACCAGTCGCCTAGAGCGATTTGATCCGCTGTACTATGAAGGATCCCCCAGTAGTTGGGCTACCGGCTTAAAAGCGGCGTCGGTTTTCATCAACAGCAATGTGCAGTCCCATCAAGCGACGCTGAGACTATCACCCTCGCCGCAGGATACAGTCACCCTACGCTACGCGCATGTGCGCACGAATGAGCTAGGGAGTCCCGTTCAGTTTGGTCAGGCAACACGATTTGACTTCACAATTGGGGCAGTCACCCCCGGTGTCACCGATCCTCATCTGTCGGATGATTTCTTTCTGGAATACAGCCGCATACTCAATCGCAACACGTTTTTAACATTGGGTGCCAGTGCTTCGATTCCAGGGAAGGGAATCAACGATGCTCTTGGCGAAGACGGCCCGATTTGGTACGGGGGCTTTGTCAATATTGTGTTCAACTTTTGATCGCTGAGCACGCTCTAAATTGAACACTTTCTCAGTTGGCACCTGAAAGGTCTTCTCATTGCCCCACACCCATCATTAGAAGTACTATGCATCGGTCTCAGTCACGGCTTTGCCCCTATCGGTATAAACGTTGGGTGTGGGGCGTTTTCGGTTGGCTGGGAGCAATGATATTCTCTCTGTTCATGGGGATATCTGCCCCGGCCCAGACTGTTACTGCTCAGCCTGTTTCTAACTACTCTCTATCCCAGGCAGCCGACTTCAACCGGTTAGAGCACTATCCAATTCAGTCACTACCCTCCAACAACAACTATCGTCCTGTTGCAGATTGGCTAGGGAGATTGATTCTGCCAACGCAGGAAGAATATGCAGTAGATTCAGGAGATTGGGCCTGGTTGGAGATTTGGCACAGCCCTAATCCTGACCTGTTGGGGAAAACAATCAAGCTGACCTGGCAAGCGTCCCCTGCCCTGGACACCTACTTGGATAAGGTGACCCGCGATGTTCAATTTACTGAAAAAGCGGAAAATTTTGGGGCTAGGGGCAATGTTGTGCCTACTCGGTTAAATGGGCGGCAGGCAGTGGGACCATTACAGTCTTTGGCTGGCGCTCGCCCGCAAGACGATGTGACTGTCAAACTGACAGGTAGCCCAAAGCTGGTGACAGGCGAGATACCGACAGTCACTGTTTCACAGGAGCCGGTTCAGGTTACGGGGCGAGAATACGGGCTGGTAAAGCTATTAGAGCCAGATACCAGTCTCAACAAGCCTGTGCCCGAGGTTTGTCCTGGTGCTCCCCCCTGTCCGACAGAGTATTTCCGAGTTCAGCATTTTGACTCGGCTCGGGGAGACTTTTCGGGTGCCACTGAAACCATTCGCATTCCTCAACAGCCACAGCTAAAAGGTGATCGCTTCTTTTCTAACATTCGCGAGCTGACAGACGCTCCGGCAGGGCAAGCCGGCTGGTATGTCTACGGGGCCAGAGATCGAGAGAACATCTTCACAGTGCAGGCATTAAAACCTCGGGCGATGTTTCAGCTACAGCCTGATCGCGTCATTCTGGGCAAACGTTCGGGTCGCAACTACATTGATCGCGGCAATTGGCAGAACACACCCACCCGTAAAGGGACTTTGCAGCGGGTCTTGGTGAGCCCCACAGCTCAAATCTCAGAGTCTGCCGTCGCTAATTGGCAGGAAGGGGATTACGCCTTACTGCTGCACCTATTTGGGGTCGCGCGAGCGTAGCTGTCACCAGGGGCAATTAGAAAAAGCTGAGGGTAAAAACGCCAGATTTGAGCCGTTTTCGATAAGTTCTGCTTATAGAGTTTGACCATACTTTGGCGCTGATTTTTGCGTGAGACAGCCCTCAGTTTTACTCGAATGCTGAGGGCTGCTTTTCCTTAACTGGCAATAGCCTCAATCGGCAGTCGCTCAGCCATGTCTAATCGGAAAACGCCATAGGGATTGACGTGAGCATAGATCAAAGGCGTCAATGCCCTGAGCTCGTCAGGCCCCATCCGATGCATCCATTCAGGATCAGCCAGTACCTGTTGAATCAGCAGTGTGTTGATATAGACCAAACAAATCTGAAGCAGATGCAAGCAGAGCATGGAGACCTCTTTCAGTGCGGTTCGGCTGGTCGTGAAGTCGCCGTTTTTGGCATAGAAAATGAAGTCGTTGGCACTGTTCCAATTCTCAACCACATTCAAGCCTTCTTGAATCTCTTGTCTGACCCGCTCATCATGCAGATAGCGACACAAGAAGATTGTTTTCACGGCTCTACCTAACTCAGCTAAAGCCAGATAGACCGGATGCTTGGCATTGTTGCGCGTAAAGCGAGCAAGAATCACTTCTGGGTCAGCAGTGCCCTGCTTGAGTGCCGTGGCAAACTTAACCATCGCGTCATACTGCTGCCGAATCAGCCGCCAGCGGATAGGCCGCTTGATAATTGACGTCAGATTTTTGAACTGTTGCTTTTGTCCTTTCTCCGGCAGGTAAAGCTTCTGCTTTTGAATGTTTCTAATCCGAGGCATCAGCTGAAAGCCGAGCAGATGCGCAAAGGCAAAGCCGACCTCGCTCTGACCATGCGTATCGACATAGTTTTTATCAACCGACATCTGAGTACAGTGCCTGAGCACACCCTTGATCATTGAGGCGACTTCAGAGGAGGAACAGCGCTTGAGCTGAGAATGAATACAGACGGCCTTCTTCTCCACATGCCAGTAGATCATTACCCCGCGCCCTTTGTAGCGAGCGTGCCACTCCGTCATCAGATTTTGGTCCCAAGTACCAAACTGCTTTGAGTCAGACGCGCAAGCAGTGGTCGATGCACCCCAGATGTGAGGTAGCCGGACACGGAAGATAGCATTGGCCACATCGCCAATTGCCTGAGAGAGCGCCGCTTTCGAGACAAATTTTCGTTGAATATAGCGCAGGTCAGGCGCATTCACCCCGTGCTCGCCGTGGGCAATCCGCTTGATGCCCAGATTGGTACCTGCTGCGTAGAGACAGAGCAGAAGCCGTTTGCGTAGCTCATCAGCAGAAAGCGCTTCACGGTTGCCTGTACTTTTGAAGTGCTCAGTAAACTGAAGGCGCATTTCCGTTTCTTTCAACACGTCGAGCAGTGGCACCATCGACCAGCGCCTGGCAATCTCTTGCTTTAGGGCTTCTAGATGTTCTGGTTCTGGTTGTTTAGTGACCGGTGTCAGGTGAATCCAGCCGTTACGGTTGTTAAGGATTTTCACCTTGGGATTATTCGGTAGGCCCTGATTGAACTCCGTGAGTGCCTCGGTCATTTCCGTCTGGAGGTGATCAATAAAAGGCGCTACCTCTAGCGGTTGTTGCAGTTCTTGATAGTAATGCTCTCGCTTGCTCTCGAAGTCTTGCGGTAGATCGTCATCTGGATTGCGATAGCGCTTAGCACCGACGACCCACAGCTCTTTACAGCGCAGCTTCTCACGCACGGTGCGCAACACTCCCAACTCATAGCTGGCTCTGTCAATTTCAGGTTCACCTTTCTTCCCGGTAACCATCACAACGTCCTGCCACTCAGCGCTGAGGACGCCATCAATGGGGACTTCTACATTCTCTGGGTAAGGTAATTTACGAGGCCGCTCAGTATAGTCTGTAATGAGCTTGATGGCGGCCAGCAGCGGCTGCAAATTCAGGCTATCGGAACGGAACGATAGGGCATTGAGA
>JBCBJE010000254.1:0-7069 GCA_038523735.1 Cyanobacteria bacterium J06626_18
GGAATTTTCTTTAGGCCCGTGACGCCGGGACAGTTCATGCTACGCATGCGGATGCCCAACGGCATTCTCTCGAGCCAGAAGATGCGGGTTTTGGGTGAGGTTGTCCAGCGCTATGGCGACGATGGCAGTGCTGACATTACGACGCGTCAAAATATTCAGCTTCGGGGTGTGCGCCTGGAGGATATTCCCGATATTTTCCGGCGGTTTGAGGCAGTGGGTCTCACGTCGATGCAGTCGGGTATGGACAATGTTCGCAACATTACAGGATCACCCGTTGCAGGCATTGATGCCAGTGAGTTGATTGATACCCGCGGTTTGGTTCGCAAGCTGCAGGACATGATTACGAATCGTAGTGAAGGAAACCCCGAGTTCACAAATTTGCCCCGTAAGTTCAACATTGCGGTGGAGGGCGGGCGTGACAACTCAGTCCATGCCGAGATTAATGACATTGCATTTGTACCGGCCTATCGCGAAGAGCAGCTGGGGTTCAACGTGCTGGTAGGGGGCTTTTTCTCCGCTCGTCGTTGTGAGGCAGCAGTGCCGCTAGATGCTTGGGTGCAGTCGAGTGACGACGTTGTCGCTCTATCGCGTGCAATTCTGGAAGTCTTTCGTGACAACGGTTCGCGGGCTAATCGTCAGAAGTCGCGTCTGATGTGGCTGATTGACGAGTGGGGTATGGAGAAGTTTCGCGCCGAGGTTGAGAAGAGCTTTGGTAAATCCCTCCTAACAGCTGCCCCTGAGGATGTCATCGACTGGGACAAGCGGGATCATGTGGGGATTCATCCCCAACAGCAACCGGGGCTTAATTTTATTGGGTTGCATGTACCTGTAGGGCGCTTGTCAGCGCGCGACATGCTGGACTTAGCTCGTTTGGCGGATGTGTATGGTGAGGGCGAAATCCGTCTAACGGTAGAGCAAAACGCCATCATTCCCTACATCCCCGATTCACGGCTGGAACTGCTGGAGCGCGAGCCGCTGTTAGCGAAGTTTTCCATTGCTCCTAGTCCTTTGGTGCGATCGCTCGTGTCTTGCACCGGAGCCCAGTTTTGCAACTTTGCACTGATCGAAACCAAGCAGCGGGCACTCGCGATCGCGCAAGAGCTTGACGCTAACCTTGCCGTGCCGAATCCTGTCCGGATCCATTGGACAGGGTGTCCTAACTCCTGTGGCCAGCCTCAGGTTGCTGACATTGGTTTGATGGGGACAAAGGTACGCAAAGACGGCAAGCCTGCTGAGGGCGTCGATATTTACATGGGTGGCAAAGTCGGCAAAGACGCTCAGCTGGGCACTTGCGTGCAGAAGGGAGTGCCCTGCGATGAACTGCCTGATGTGTTGTCGGGTTTGTTAACAGAGCACTTCGGTGCTGAACCCCGAACGGCAGCCACGGCGGCGAATGGTCAAGTTGTGATGACCACAGACGCCTAGAAAAGCTTTGGATTGGGGGAGTTTTTTCATCCCCATCCATCGAGAATCCCCCGCTTTTGCAGGGGGAGTGATGTCAGTAAAGAAAAAACCTGGAGCGGGAACCCCACCCCAGGCTGAACTGTTTCTTGGTTTGCTAGGAGAGTAACACAGATGCTTGTTGAGTTGTTTACGAGAGCAACTCAGGGCAGGTATAAAATACTACACCTGACCTGGTTTGCTTTCTTTCTAACTTTTGTGGTGTGGTTTAATTTCCCACCATTTGCGACCACAATTAGGCAAGATTTTGGCCTCACACAGGAGCAGGTCGGAACGATTGGTCTTTGTAATGTGGCTTTGACCGTTCCCGCTCGCGTCATCATCGGCATGCTGCTGGATAAGTATGGTCCTCGATTAACATACTCAGTCCTGCTGGTTTATGCCGCGATTCCCTGTCTCATTTTTGCCACGGCCCAGAGCTTCAATCAACTGGTTTTAGGTCGTTTGCTGATGGGAATTGTGGGTGCCGGCTTTGTGATCGGTATCCGGATGACAGCTGAGTGGTTTCCGCCTAAGGAAGTGGGTACTGCCGAAGGCATCTATGGCGGCTGGGGTAACTTTGGCTCGGCTTTTTCAGCTTTCACCATGGTGCTGTTTGGCCTAGCGCTGGCTTCCATCGTGCCCGGTGCTTTCCAGTTTTCTGAGCCTGAGCCTTTCCGTGTACTGACTTTCCCTCCTTTCCAGACTGACATTCTGAACTGGCGGGGCGCGATCGCGGGTACGGGCATCATTGCGGCTCTGTATGGTGTTTTCTACTACTTCAACGTTACGGATACGCCTCCTGGCAAGGTTTATCAGCGTCCCGAGAGCGCTCGTGGCATGGAGGTCACTACAGTTCGTGACTTCTGGTTCTTGATGATCATGAACGCGCCCCTCACGATCATTCTGATGGTGTTGGCTTGGCGCTTGTATTTGGTCAACTTCCTGACCCAAGGCGGCATGTATGTAGCTTGGATAGCACTGCTCGGCCTTTATGCGTTCCAGGCTTACAACTGCTGGAGTGTTAACAAGGAGCTACTAGCAGGCACCAAGACTTACTCCCCTGAAGATCGGTATCGCTTCAAGCAAGTCGCGATTCTAGAGCTTACTTACATTGTTAACTTCGGGTCTGAGCTGGCGGTTGTGACCATGCTACCGGCGTTTTTTGAGGGCACTTTCTCGCTCGACAAGGCCACTGCGGGTCTGATCGCAGCTAGCTATGCGTTCATGAACCTGATGTCGCGTCCGGGGGGTGGCATTATTTCTGACAAGATGGGTAGCCGTAAGTGGACCATGGTGGTTCTACTGGGTGGAATGGGCATTGGTTACTTGATGATGAGCACCGTGAATAGTGCTTGGCCCTTACCGCTGGCAGTATTGCTCACGATGGCCTGCTCCTTCTTTGTACAGTCTTCTGAGGGGGCAACCTTCGCGATTGTGCCGCTGGTGAAGCGTCGAATTACGGGACAAATTGCAGGCAACGTCGGTGCCTATGGCAACGTCGGTGCGGTTGCTTACTTAACAACTCGTCTGCTGTTCACTAAGTCTTCCGCAGCCGCTAGCGGTGGCGACCCTGTGATGTCAATCGTCAATGCTCAGTTCTTCCAAGTGTTGGGAGTTGCAGGACTGATTGTTGCCTTCTTATGTGTCTTCTTCTTAGATGAGCCTCAGGGTTCCTTTGACGATTTCCACGAAGGCGAGACGCCTGTGGCTGCACCTGCTTCCGGTTCTGTGCCTCAAGCCGGTGGTACGTTCTACGAAAGCTAAACGCCTTTTCTTCGTCCATCAGACAGCGTCGGGGAATGTGTTCAGAGAAGCTCATTCCCCGGTTTTTTCCCATCTAAACCTGGGTCACGCCCAAATCCCCGTTTTTGCCCAGGGAAAATTTCAATTCTCAAATCGGACGTAATTAGGCTAGCAACCGGTCGCGAAGAATACAGCATTCTCCTGCTTGGCCGTTCCATAAAGGAAGCATATTTTTGAAGTTTACAGAATTCGCGAGTTTACAGGACAGCTACAGTGACGGGCAGGCTTCGGCATAAGACTTTGGCATCAGTGGTTTGGCTGCGCACAGGTTGAAGTCTTACGTTGAAGCCTCAATCTTACAAAGGTGGAAGAAGGATAAGACCTTTTGTTTCATCGTTTATTGAGGGGAATTGGCTCCGCAAAATCACCTGAAGCGAATTCAGGTTCTTGCCGTTACGCCAACGATAATGTGGTCACGAGGGAGCGTTGCCATGAAATCCACCAAAACATTGTGTCCTTACTGTGGGGTTGGCTGCGGCTTAGAGGTTTTGCCCGCACGATCGCGCCATGCGGCTCCGGGAGTCGCTCCGACGGTTCGAGGCGATCGCGCTCACCCCTCAAGTCAAGGAATGGTTTGCGTGAAGGGTGCCACAATCGCGGAAGCGCTGGATAAGAATCGATTGCTGTATCCTCTCATGCGCGACTCGCTGGACGAACCGTTCCGTCAAGTCAGTTGGGATGAAGCGCTGGATGCGATCGCCCACCGCATTCGTCAGGTGCTAGCGACGCAGGGGCCAGAAGCCATTTGCATGTATGGGTCGGGGCAGCTGCAAACGGAAGACTATTACCTGGCCCAAAAACTGCTCAAAGGCTGTTTAGGGACCAACAACTTCGATGCCAACTCCCGGCTGTGCATGTCCTCCGCTGTCGCCGCCTACATCCAGAGCTTAGGATCCGATGGTCCGCCTCCCTGCTACGCAGATTTGGAGGAGACCGATTGTGCCTTCCTTATTGGTACGAACACTGCTGACTGTCATCCCATTGTCTATAACCGCTTCCGCAAACATCACCGCAAGAACCGGGGCAAAGTCAAGCTAATTGTGGTCGATCCCCGTCGTACGGCTACGGCCAAAGACGCTGATCTGCACTTAGCCATTCGTCCCGGCACTGACATTACATTGCTAAATGGCATCGCCCATATTCTGCTGAAGAAGCGCTGGATTGATGCCATGTTCATCGACGAAGCAACTCAGGGCTTCCAGGCGTATGCCGAGGTAGTTGAACACTATACGCCTGAGCATGTGGCTGAGGTTTGCGGTATTGCGATCGCCGATTTAGAAGAAGCTGCTCGCTGTTGGGGCTTGTCAAAAGGGGTGTTGTCTCTCTGGTCGATGGGCATCAACCAGTCCTCAGAAGGCACCGCCAAAGCTCGCACCATCATCAATCTGCACCTGATGACAGGGCAAATTGGTAAACCAGGAGCGGGGCCATTCTCCTTGACGGGGCAACCGAACGCGATGGGGGGACGTGAGGCTGGCGGCTTGGCGCACATTCTGCCGGGCTATCGGCTAGTGAAAAATGAGCAGCATCGTCGGGCAGTGGAGCAGGCGTGGGATTTGCCGGAGGACAGCATTTCACCGACACCCGGACTGGCGGCTTGGGACATGATGGTGGGTCTGGAACAGGATGCGGTTGGGGTTCTTTGGGTGGCGGCGACGAATCCTGCGGTGAGTATGCCGGATATCGAGCGCACGAAGGCGGCGCTGCGGCGATCGCCCTTCACGGTCTATCAGGACGCTTACTATCCCACTGAAACTGCCGATTATGCCCATGTCCTGCTACCAGCAGCGCAGTGGGGTGAGAAAACGGGGATCATGACCAACTCCGAGCGGACGGTTACCCTCTGTCCAGCCTTTCGACCTCGTCCTGGCGAAACCTGGGCCGATTGGGAAATCTTCGCTGCGGTGGGACGTCGCCTCGGCTTTGAAAAGCAGTTTGCCTTTCAGTCGCCTGCCGAAGTCTATGACGAGTTTGTGCAACTCACCGCTGGACGCGTTTGCGACATGACGGGGCTGAGTCACGATCGCCTTGCTGCTGAAGGGCCGATTCAATGGCCCTGCCCCCAGCATGAGACTGACGAAACTGCCTCCACCAAGCACGACAAACGGTTATACAGCGATCACCTCTTTCCCACACCTAATCATCGGGCCAACTTTGCCGCCTTCCACGAAAAGGGCTTAGCTGAACCCGCTGACCCTGACTTTCCCTTTGTGCTGACGACCGGTCGCCTGTATGGACACTGGCATACCCAAACCCGCACGGGCCGGATTGAAAAGACTCGCAATTTGCACCCAGAACCCTTGCTGGAAATGCATCCGATCGATGCTCAGCATCTGCGACTACAGTCCGGCAACTGGGTTGAGGTGCGATCGCGTCGTGGCTTTGTCCGCCTCAAAGTGAAGGTAACTCAGTACATTCGCAGGGGCGTGTTGTTCATTCCCATGCATTGGGGTGCCCTGTGGGCCGATAACGCCGAATGTAATGCCCTGACCCATCCCGTCACCTGTCCGATTTCCCTGCAGCCAGAACTTAAAGCCTGTGCCGTTTCGGTTGTGCCCATCGCGGAGTTGTCGAGTCAAAGCACTGGCCAAAACCAGAGCGTATCGGTTTCATCCCCAGTCTTGGCAAGATAAATTGCGCTATCTAATCCGTGGGCCGCAGCACAGAGCTGGAGTGTGTTTTGTCACTGATTCGAGCCAGAGCTAGAAACCCAATAGTTTGGTAGGGTGTGTCATCACAATGCTGACGACTTACTGGGAGCACGCGCTATGACGATTTCATCAGACCTAACCTTTTTCGAGTTTGAAGCAGATTTTGTCGAGTCGCTGCGCTGCATTCCCATGCAGATCCGCTATAAGCTCGATACCTGTGGCGTCAAGCTAAAGCTGGAGCATTGGCATCGTTTCACGACCGCAGAGCGTGAGCGGCTGGTGACTCATCCTTGTTCAACATCAGCTGAAGCTGCCGACTATCGAGACCATCTGCAAGCCTTGGTAGTTCAGCATACCAATGCCCCCGCCAAGGAATTGTCCATCGACCCCGATCCGCCTTGGGTGCAGCGCGATCGTGTCCCCGACACGGTCCAAACCCAAGCCCAACAGTTCAACATCTCTATTTCTGCCGCGCATTGGGCTTCCCTCACGCCCCTGCAGCGCTTTGCCCTCTGCAAACTCAGCCGCCCCAGCCACGAAAACCGCAACTTCCTTCCCGCCCTCCGCGAATTCGGGTTGGTGAGTGATACTGAATAGGGTTATCGTCGCTACCCCACTGCGGCGGAAAAATGATGCTGCCTCACTCATATCAGGGCATTGCAGCAGTAATCTGTCAGAAACTCGAGAAACACCTGAACGCGAGGCGAGAGATTGCGGCGGTGGGTGAAAAGAGCCTGAGCTGTGAGACTTGGTAGCGGCTGGTCTGGCAATAGCAGGACTAAGCGCTGGTGTTGAACGTCTTCCTGAACTTGAAAACTGAGGAGGCGGGTAATCCCAAGTCCTGCAATCGCAGCTTGCTTCAAGGCTCCGCTATTATCCGAGTTGAAGGAGCCATTCACCGGAATTGTTTGCCATTGCCCCTCGATTTGGAATTCCCACGGCACAGGCTGTCCATCGAAGATGTAGCGTAGACAGTTGTGATGCACCAAATCATGAGGAGTTGCAGGGGTAACGTGGGCTTGAAGATAAGTGGGTGAGGCGCAAAGGCTAAAGCAGGCTCGTCCCAGGTGCCGCCGGATTAAGCTGGAGTCTTCGAGATCACCTAGTCGAATCGCAACGTCAATACCTTCTGCTACCAAGTCGACAAAGCGATCACTCAAACGAAGGTCTAC
>JBCBJE010000255.1:0-7068 GCA_038523735.1 Cyanobacteria bacterium J06626_18
AGCTGGGATGTAGAATACACTGGCTGGTGGGAAGAAGAAGGTGGTGGTTCTATTTCTGGCTCATTTGTTGCCGATGATGCTGATGCTTCTGACGGCATTGTCGCCCTCGATGAGATTCGGTCTTGGGAATGGGATTGGAGTGGCAACGATTTTGCTGCTGCCTTCTCTATCTCTTCCCGCGATGAGGGCGCAGAAATTCAAGTTTTTGATTCGATGACCTCTGGTTTCTATGTCGATAGCACGCCTAACGAACCGGGTTTATTGGATGGTCTTGATCAGGGCACCTTTGTTGGAGGCGATGACGGTGAACTCATCCTCGATTTCGAATTTCTAATCGTTGAAAATAACTCCTCCACTTTCCCATCTAGTGAGAGTGAAGTTTCGCTCGGCAATGTTGATACAGAAGCTGGAAGCATTACCGTTGGTGAGCCTGAACCGATTCCTGAACCGGCAACGATGTTAGGTCTGATTGTGCTAAGTGCAGGCAGCTTATTTGTTCGTAAGCAGGCTGCTTAAGTCCTCGTCAAAGCAATGATTTGGGGAAGATTTGGCATATGAGGTAGCGCATGCGTTGCCTCTATGTCAGTTTCTCTAGCCACCCAATTCTAGCGAGAAACACTTTCTGAAAGGCCCCAGGGTTGATATCAGCGGTGAAATCAATGTCCCCTAAATTTTTATCAGAAGGATTAATCTTCCCCAAAGGCGGGATCGGCTTCTAGGAAATTCGTTGGATCAATGGGGATAGGTAGGATGTCTGAAGAAGCACTATTTTCTGATGCCGCAATTTCAAGATCTAGCAACGCCCTGGAACTGAAATAAGGGGTAACCCAGTTAAGCCAGCGATCAAGGTCAGGATCTTCTTGCCATCCTATACGAGACACATTCATTGAAAATAGTGGCACTGTTTGCCCGTTGCGATCAACTATTACTAAAAGCGATATATTTGCAACGCTTGGATTCTGAGCAAATGTTGTTTCAATTGCTTGTCTTGTCAGGCGCTCTGCCTGCTGCTGAATTGATTCGTAACTTGCGCTTTCATCGTAGACGCCGAACGTAATCTCGATTCGCTCAGTTTGAGCACGAGCGCTTGACAGGAATGTTGAGTTCAGAACGACTGACGTAGCTAACAAAGCCGTCAACCTCCAGCCGCAATTTTGGAGCAGGCTCATAAATTTAGAGTGAGTTCTAGAGATGAGTAATAGAGGGCAAAACCTACCCCAATAAATCTTACACTAGCGGCCATCCCTCTGCTGAGCAATAAGCTCTAGCGTCCATGATGCCGTTGAAAGCATGAGGTATTTGCCAAAGAGTCAATTGAAGCGATCTCCTGATATTGCCTCTCAGACTCTTCACAAGTGATGATTTCAGGAAAGGATTTATCTACGTAAAAATGCGGTCTTAGGCATCCTTTCTCTTAGGGGCTTCTTAATTTTTCTCAGTAACTTGTTGGCTGAGCGATCGCCTCATCTCTCAACATAGAAAGATATAAAAAACTAATCGTTAGTCAATTCGTTGCCTACTAAGAGTTTGCCACTTTTATTAACTGTTTATTAACCCAAAATAGTGAATTCTTAAAGATGACATGAAAGCCTATGAATGCTGTCTAAGTATGCGTTAACGCGGACACAACTATGGCTACTTTAAACGGATTTGCATTTCTACCTGCGGACACCTTTGCAGAGGGTCCTCAATCGGGTGCGGACAATGGCCAGATCGATGCCGTTCTCCGAATCCAACCGATTGATGCCAATGGTCGTACAGGCCCCTTCGACGGTCAGCCTGTACAAGGCTTCAGTGGTGTACAGTTTGCTCCTGGTAGCGAGGGAGACACGTTTTGGTTTCTTTCCGACAATGGTTTTGGCGGTGAGGCCAACAGTACTGACTACCTGCTGCGAATTTATCAGGCGGCTCCCAGTTTCAACGGTGAAGGCGGCGACGGGAGTGTCGACGTTGAGGGGTTTGTTCAGCTTAGTGACCCCAACGGCCTGATTCCCTTCGATATTCAAAACGGCGATACCGACGACCGGCGGCTGACCGGTGCTGACTTTGATATCGAGTCCTTTGTGATTGATGGCAACGGCGATATCTGGGTCGGTGAAGAGTTCGGTCCCTTCATCCTACACTTCAACAGTGAAGGGGAACTCCTGGAGGCTCCCATTCCAACGCCCAACCCAGTAGATCTGAACACTCTGAATGGCCAAGATCCCCTGGTGATTGGCCACCGGGGGGCTAGCGGCGACTTCCCCGAGCATACGTTGGAGGCGTATCGCGCAGCGATCGCAGCCGGATCTGACTTCATCGAGCCCGACTTGGCAATCACCAGCGATGGCGTTTTGATTGCCCGCCACGAACCCACCCTGGCGCAGGTTGAGCTAGACGAGAACGGCGAAATTCTGCGCGACAGTGATGGTAATCCTGTCGTCAAGCAAAACAGCAGCCTGACTACTAACGTGGCCGACCTGCCCCAGTTCGCGGATCGCCTCACTATCAAGAGCCTGGATGGTGAGCTTGTCGGCGGCTGGTTTGCCGAAGACTTCACCTTCGCAGAATTGGAAGAGAGTGTCCGCGCCCGTCAATCCCGCGATTTTCGGGATCAGTCCTTCAACGACTTATTCAAGATTCCGAGCCTGGAGCAGGTCATTGAATTGGTTCAAGAGGTTGAGGCCCAGACGGGTGTGCAGGTTGGGATCTATCCCGAAACCAAGCACCCCACCTTCTTTGATAATCAAGGACTGTCCCTTGAAGAGCCGCTAGTGCAAACCCTAACAACCACTGGCTTCACCGACCCCGATCGCATCTTCATCCAGTCCTTTGAGGTTGCCAACCTGATTGACCTCAGCGGTCAGTTGGCAGAAGCAGGGATTCCTGACATTCCCCTGGTTCAGCTCTTTGGCGACATTGAGGACAGCTTCATCAACGAAGGTGGCGGTGGCTTCTCCGTACCCTTCGACTTTGTTGCCAACACCTCTTTCCTCGTTTCCACCGACGCTACAGATAACAACATCCTGGCCGGTGCTCCCGATACTCCCGGCGGCGACGAAACTGATATCAGCGTCGATTTAGATGATGGTGGCACCCCCACCCAGGCCCTATTGCGGTTCAATGACCTTTCAGTGCCTGAAGAGGTGACGTTGGAAAGTGCCACCCTAACCGTGTTTACCAACAGCAGCTCGGACGGCACAGTTTCGGCCTTTCGCATGCTGCAGGAATGGGGCGATGACAGCACCTGGAATGCCTTTGGGGGTGACGGGGTCCAGCCAGACGGGATCGAGGCTGCAACCGAAGCATCCTTCACGATTCCTCAGCCTACTGACGATACGCTGCTGACGCTTGATGTCACCTCCGACATTCAATTTTGGCTAGAGAATCCTGATCTAAATCAGGGCTGGGTCTTTACCAATGACTCGGGCGATGGTTGGGATTTCAATTCTGCCGAATCCGACGATCCTGCCCTTGTGCCCCAGTTGACCCTGAACTTCAGCGGTGGCGCTGTCGTGGATGAAGACCGTCTGCGCGGCATCTACGGGGACTTGGTAGATGTCATTGATTTTTCTACCGCCCCCACTTATGCCGACCTGGCAACCCAAGAGGCGATCGACTTCATCAACACCTATGCCGATGGTCTGGGTCCTTGGAAGAACAGCATCATCCTGCGGGAGCCTCTGGAGACTCCAGTCGATGGTGACGGGGATGGCGTGGCTGAAATCACCACACAAAACACCGGTGAAATCTTCCCCCTCATCGACTTGGCTCACAATGCCGATCTGCAGGTTCATCCCTACACCCTGCGGGACGAAGAGCGGTTCCTGACGCTGAATGAAGACGGCACTCCGCAAACCCCTGAGCAAGAGGTTGAGCAGCTCATTGAGCTCGGTGCCGATGGTTTCTTCACCGACTTTCCTCGCACAGCTGACCCTGTAGTGGATCAGTTGACCGCTGATGAGGTGCGCTCCCCCAACAACCCGGACTTCGACTTCAATTCCCTGAATGGTCAAACGCCTCTGGTGATCGCTCACCGGGGAGCTAGCGGTGATTTCCCTGAGCACACCCTGGAAGCCTATCGTTTGGCAATTTATCAAGGCGCTGACTTCGTTGAGCCGGACCTGGCAATCACCAGCGATGGTGTTTTGATCGCGCGTCACGAGCCCACCCTGGCCCAGGTTGAGCTAGACGAGAACGGCGAAATCCTGCTGGATGCGGATGGCAATCCTATCGTTAAGCAAGACAGCACCCTGACTACCAACGTGGCCGACCTGCCTCAGTTTGCCGATCGCGTCACGGTGAAGGAACTAGATGGTGCGCTTGTGGGTGGCTGGTTCGCTGAGGACTTCACCCTGGCGGAAATCAAAGGCGACATCCGAGCCGTTCAATCCCGTGATTTCCGGAGTGACGAATTCGACGGCCTGTTTGAAATTCCCACCCTGGAAGAAGTGATCGAGCTGGTTAACGAACTGAGCCCTGTCGTCGGTAAAGAGATCGGGATTTATCCCGAAACCAAGCATCCTACGTTCTTTGATGAGCAAGGCTTATCGCTGGAAGAGCCCTTGGTGCAAACGCTCGTGGATACCGGCTTTACGGATCGCGATCGCATCTTTATTCAGTCCTTCGAAATCGCCAACCTGATCGAGCTACGGAGTCTGTTAGAGGAAGCCGGGATTCCCGATATTCCTCTGGTTCAGCTCTTTGGTGATACCGAGGGTAGCTTTATCAACGCCGGTGGCGGTGGCTTCTCTGTTCCCTTTGACTTGGTGGCAAATGCTGATCTGTCTGAGGCTGAACAGGAAGCGATTTATGGCGATTTGCTGCCCTTCCTGGACTTTGAAAATCCTGGCTACGATGCCCTAGCAAAGGCTGAGGCGATCACCCAAATCAGTGGCTACGCCGACGGTCTAGGTCCCTGGAAGAACAACATCCTGCTCCGGGAGTCCTTTGCGACCTCAGAAGATCGGGACGGCAATGGCACCAACGAAACTGTGCTGCAGCGCCTCACCTTCGATACCACCGAAGGCATTTTCATTGGAACGGCTGCCTACAACAGCGAACTTATCACCGGGGAAGGGACCGAGGTCGTTGATCCTACGACGGGCCTCGAACTGGACATCGACTTTTTGGGCAAGCCGCTCACGGAAGCGGATGACGATCTGTTCGACTTCTTCCCGCAGCTCATCTTGGAAGATGGCGTTCCTGTCGACCTTGACTACCAAGTTCTGACGGATGATCTGTTCTTCACCATTACAGGTGCCCCCGATAATCTCACGGTTGAGTTTGAAGTGGGTCCTGCTGACAATCCCACGCTGTCAGGCTCTGGCACCGTTGAGGTGCCGGTTGGCATCAGCACGCAGCTCACCGGTGAGGTATTCCCGCTGATTGATTTTGCTCATGATGCCGGGCTCCAGGTTCATCCCTACACACTGCGGGATGAGGCGCGCTTCTTGACGCTCAACCCCGATGGCACCGCTCAAACCACGGGCGAAGAGTTTGAGCAGCTCATCGAGCTGGGCGTGGATGGTTTCTTCACCGACTTCCCCGAAACGGGGCGGATTGTGGTGGAGCAGTTTGAAACCGCTGAGGAGTTCGCCAATCTGCGCGGTTCTCGCGGCTACGAGGGCATGGCCTTCAGCCCCGATCGCCAAACGCTTTACCCCATGCTAGAAGGCACTGTCTTCGGTGACTCTGAAGCCTCCGTTCGCATCTATGAATTTGACGTAGCTAGCAGCTCTTTCGAGGGCATTGTCGGTTTGTATCAGATGGATGCGGCGAATCACGCGATCGGCGACTTCACTCCCATCAATAATGACGAGTACCTCGTGATTGAGCGGGATGGTCGTCAAGGCGCAGCTGCTGAGTTCAAGAAGATCTTCAAGGTGGATCTCTCCGAGGTGGATGAGAACGGCTTTGTTGAAAAGACCGAAGTGGTTGACCTGCTCAACATTGAAGATCCCAATGACCTCAATGACGATGGCGAGACCACCTTCTCCTTCCCGTTTGTCACCATCGAAGATGTGCTGGTGATTGACGAGAGCACGATTTTGGTGGCTAACGACAACAACTATCCTTTCTCCATCGGTCGTGACTTCGCGGGGGTTGAAATCGACAACAACGAAGTCATTCTGGTGGGCTTGGATGAGGCTCTGGATCTTGATCCTCGCTTGGGTGCTGAAGCCCCGAATCGCGACATCACCGAGGGAACTGCGGATGCAGACCTGATTGCCGGTGGCGTTGACGGCGACGACTTCATCTTCGGCGGTGACGGCGATGATGTGCTGCGTGGTGACCTCAACGATCGCGACGCCCAAGTGGGTATTGGCGACAACGACACCATCTTCGGCGAAGGCGGTGATGACCGCATCGGCGGCAAGGGCGGCGACGACAGCCTCTTTGGTGGCGACGGCGACGATGCTCTCTGGGGTGACGACGGCGATGACATCCTCCGCGGTGGGGCTGGCAACGACAGGCTAACTGGCGATGACAGGTCTGGTGGTGCGGGTGCTGATACCTTCGTGCTGGCCGCAGGCGAAGGCACCGACACTATCACCGACTTTGAAGTGGGCACCGACTTCATTGGTCTGGCCGATGGCCTCACCTTTGCAGCCCTGTCCTTCAGCGGCGATGCGATTAGCACTGGCGATGAAACGCTGGCAGTTCTGCAGGGTGTCAACACCTCAGCGCTGACTGAGACTTCTTTCGTTGCGGTCTAGTGGTTCGCTAGATCCTGACGGGATTGTTTGATAGTGAGAGGCGGGCATAACGTCCGCCTTTTGCTGTTTTAAGCAGTTGGAGACTTCTTTGGAGTGGCCAGTCTGAGACTGTTCACTAAGGGACAAAGGAAGAGAAAGATAGCGATCGCAGTAAAATAGGAGAACAGTGCAGACATCTGAATAAGCTCGATAATTGGAGGGTTTGGGCGTGTCCGCAAAGGATCGCTATCACGATATTGTAAGAACAGCAATCGAGGCTGATGGTTGGCTAATCACCCATGATCCCTATCCGCTTCAAGCAGGTGGTTATGATTTAGAGATTGATTTGGGTGCGGAAAAAATCATTGCAGCAGAGCGAGAGGGGAAGAAA
>JBCBJE010000256.1:0-7047 GCA_038523735.1 Cyanobacteria bacterium J06626_18
GCTCGCATGGAAGATGAATATATTTGGCTGCGAGGTGTCAATAAGGATTACTTAGCGCTTCTTCCAGAATGGAATCCAGGATGGAACAAATAACTAGAAAACTTCCTGAGACAATCTTGAAATGACAGCTTTTGGTCGACCGAAACACAGCCTTATTACACTTCAACTTGCTCTCGAAAATAAATTTAATATCGTACTAGCGCTGGGAGTTCTAGTATCCCGCGTACAGGACTATACAGACTACATTCAAGTATTCATTGAAAAGATAATCCGCTACTCCGGTAGCTGATCGGGGTCGATGCCTTGCGATCGCAAAAAGTCTGCTAAGCGATCGGCCCGCTGTTGTTCTTGGGCAGCTCTTTGCTGCGCCTGTTCTGCTCGCTGACGCTCTGTTTCTGCCCGCTGACGCTCCGTTTCTGATTGTTGTCGTGCTGCCTCTGCCTGCTCATCACCCGTCAGCAGCAGCGCACCGTCTGCGCCTTGCCAACGTAGCCAGCTATCCACACGACCTTCAAATTCTCCCTGCCAAACCGTTAGCCCTAATTGCACTTGCTCTAGCCAAGGCTGATCCATTTCGACATAGTGGGTACCTCGAAGTTCGTAAAGTCGCAGTATTTTCTTCCCCAGCTGTTTGCTGGGATCATACAAAGCGTAGTAGCTAACGCGCATCTGTTCATAAATTGTGAACTTTTCAGTTAGTTCCTTGCCCACCTTGTTAGAGACAATTTCGATCGCAATTTCGGGTGGTTTACCAAAGTTCCACACCAGGTAACAGCGATTTTGCTTTTCCCACCAATCTTCTGGAACCTCTACGTTAAAGCTAACGAACACATCGGGAACGATCGCAGGCACTTTAGCCGTGTGATAGATACCAACATTTGCCGCTGCAATGAACTGTTGGTCCTTGAGGTTACTGTAGAGACAACTGGTAAGTAGACGCTGCTGTTTTTCAGAGGGGAAGTTATCCACTGGGGTGTCATCCTCAGTGATGAGCTGACTGGCATCCGGCACGTTAACGTCATCGGCAATGACAAGCTGATCAACCATAAGCCACTCCATTTGTGCTGGAACCGTTCTATTGTACGAGCATAGCTCTATGCGTTGTGGTCAAATATATTCTGTTGGTTGAGGGTGAGAGGGAAAAGGCTTCGACATGAGCACTTAGCCGTGGGTGTAGCCTTTTCGGAGGGAATACGGGGAGGTGTTTGATTTACCTGCGTGACGCTATGGCTAGGAATAGCGGCAACAACCAGACTCAGAGCATCGTCAATGACCAGACGCGCTCTCCGGATGGCGCTACTGTCCCGTCGCTCAAACCACATCCGATTTGTAACCTGGAATTTCTTCCTAGGCAAAAACCGGGGATCTAGATGTGGTCCATGTATAAATGTATCTGCCCCATTGCACTCAGACCAACCCAACCAAAGACCATGAAAAAGACGCTGCTGACGCTAACCCTCGTTGTTTCGGCGCTTACTGTCGGGGTAAGCGCCAACCACAGTCCTGCTTGGAGCCAGTCCCAAGCTGGCCTTGAAAATATCAATTTAGGCCAGGCTAGGAACAGCGCACGACAGGCGATTGAGAGTTTGAACGGCGGCCTGCAACAATATCGGGCTGAGGCTTCGATGCATGGTCCAGTTTGCTTGGCCCCCTTCACTGAAAACGAGGATGGCACCTTGACCTTCACCTTCTTTGGTGGCCCTCCGGGTGCCCCTTTCACAACAGAAAGTGTCGTGACCGTAGCCGACGGCGACGTCGCTGAAGTTTTGTATAACGGCCCTATTCGCTCCGGTAACGAGGTCGATCGCTCCGCGCCCAGTACTTTAGGTAAAGACGCCGCTGTCACCGATGCTTGCTTGAACCGCATTAGCTTGATTGGGGCAAAAAATCTAGCTCGTCAGGCTGCTGAAGCCGAGAACGGCGGTCTCAGCCAATACCGAGCTGAGGCTTCGATGCATGGCCCAGCCGCAGACGCGCCCTTCGTTGAAAACGAAGACGGTTCGCTGACTTTTACTTTTCGAGGGAGACGCCCAGAAAACCTAGAGTTCACCATTGAAAGCGTCGTAACCGTGACACCAGGAGGGGATGCGATTGTTGAGTATAACGGTGCCGTGCGATGACAAAGATTTCTCCTTGTTTAGACGGGGAGCAACTTAAGGCGAGCAACTTTGGCAACGGCACGCATGTTGGGTTTTTGGTGATTTCGAAGCAGGCGGTTCATGATTGCTACCAAGTGGCCTTGGCTGCTGGCGGTATCAGTGAGGGTAAACCAGGACCACGCCCATATTACGGCGAGCCTTACTACGGCTGCTTCATCCGCGATTTGGATGGGCACAAGCTCGAAGCGTCTTTCTGGGATATGACTTTGGGGCATGAGTAAGCGGGCAAGGGGCAAGGGTAGAAGGGTTCGGTTTTCTTTGCTTTGTGTAGGGTTATATCACTCTCTGGTTGGACGAGAACCTTTACAGCTATTCTCGCTATGCTGTTAGAGCCAACCCTTGCCCAGCAAGCAACGCACTGTGTCTTCTGAAGCACCGACCCCACTCATCAAGGACTCCGAACGCCTCGAAGCTCGTCTTAAGGAGCTACCGGTTGAACCGGGCGTCTACTTTATGAAAGACGCACGGGAGCAAATCCTTTATATCGGTAAGTCAAAAAGGCTGCGGAATCGAGTCCGCTCGTACTTTCGCGATACCCATCGTCATATGCCTCGCATCGCCATGATGGTGATGCAAGTGGTGGATATCGAGTTTATTGTCACGGACACTGAAGCGGAAGCCCTAGCCCTGGAAGCGAACCTGATCAAGCAGCATCAGCCCCACTTCAATGTGCTGCTGAAAGACGACAAGAAATACCCGTATCTCTGCATCACGTGGTCGGAAGACTACCCGCGTATGTTTGTTACGCGCAAACGCCGCAAGAATTTGAAGGATCGATACTACGGCCCCTATGTGGATGCGGGATTGTTACGCCGTACCCTCAGTCTGGCGAAACGGATTTTTCCGCTGCGGCAGCGTCCTCAACCCCTGTTTAAGGACCGCCCCTGCCTGAATTACGACATTGGTCGCTGTCCGGGTGTTTGCCAACAGCTAATTTCCTCGGAGGATTATCACAAAACTGTGCAGCGGGTGGCGATGGTCTTTCAGGGGCGTACGGATGAGCTGACCAATGTTTTACAAAAGCAGATGGAGAAAGCATCGGAAGAACTCCGGTTTGAGCAAGCGGCCTTGATACGCGACCAACTGCAAGGGCTGGAGCGACTAACGGCCCATCAAAAGGTGGCGCTCCCGGATGATACGGTTTCACGCGATGCGATCGCGCTGGCCAGCGACAACCAATTTGCCTGCATTCAGCTTTTCCAAATTCGAGCTGGGCGGCTAGTGGGACGGCTGGGCTTTAATGCTGATGCTCAGTCCGGTACGCCAGGGCAAATTCTTCAGCGGGTGCTGGAGGAGCACTATCAAACGGTAGATTCCATTGAGATTCCTGCCGAAATCCTAGTGCAGCATGAGCTGCCAGACAGCGACATCCTGGCAGAATATTTGACAGAGCGGCGGGGGCGTAAGGTGGCGATCGAAATGCCGCAACGCCAAACTAAGGCAGAAATGGTGGAAATGGTGGAGCGTAATGCTCAGTACGAGCTGGTTCGGACCCAGAAGGTAGCTGATCGCAATGCTCAAGCCATGCAGGATCTGGCCGAAATTCTGGATTTACCCGACCTACCTAAACGGATTGAAGGCTACGATATTTCCCATATTCAAGGTTCGGATGCGGTCGCTTCCCAGGTCGTTTTTGTGGATGGGATGCCTGCTAAGCAGCACTATCGCCATTACAAAATCAAAAATCCTGAGGTCCGGGCGGGGCACTCTGATGATTTTGCCAGTATGGCTGAGGTGATCCGGCGGCGTTTTCGACGCTATGCCAATGACCCCAGTAAACCGCGCATTGGCAATCCTGACTGGCCCGATGTGGTCATGATTGACGGCGGTAAAGGTCAACTGTCGGCTGTGGTCGAAGTACTGCGTGAAATGAATCTACTCTCAGAGCTACACGTGGTAAGTTTGGCTAAAAAGCGCGAGGAAATCTTTTTGCCAGGGGAGTCTATCCCCCTAAAAACCGAAGCTGAACAGCCGGGGGTGCAGCTTCTCCGTCGCCTGCGGGATGAGGCGCATCGGTTTGCTGTAAGTTTTCACCGCAAAAAGCGCAGCGATCGCATGCGGCGATCGCGCCTCTCCGATATTCCTGGCTTGGGGCAGCATCGTCAAAAAGAGCTGTTGGCTGCGTTTCGCTCTATCGATTACATCCGCGAAGCCTCCCCTGACCAGTTAGCCTCGGTTCCGGGTATCGGCCCTCGCTTGGCCCAGCAAATCTACGACTACTTTCATCCCAATGCCAGTGAGACCAGCAATAACGAGACCGATAAGGTGGAGAAGGCACCCGTCAACGCCGCAGGGTGACGCGATCTATGTGCCTCAGACGCACGGGACTGTAGGACCTCTTAAAATATCGGTGAATGGTTGCAGTCCGAGCTATGTTTCTGCTTAGCAATCGGTCTAACCGCTTAGTCCTGGATGACCCAGAAGACTAGAGTCCAGTGACTTTTGGCCATCCATAACCTGAAAAAAAGAGGAGGCATGCAACATAATTGCTCATGCACTGATATCCTAATGCCTTCTGAAGCATCTCGGCCCTCATTCGCGTCGCTAGACCGCCATCTGCCCCATGACTGAAAATCAAATCGACCTGTTCGCTTCCCCAGAGGCTCCTGCTGCCCCGCCCGAAGATTTTGATCGGGATGCCATTCCCACCAGTGCCAGCATCCCCATTCCCAGAGGTGTTTATGACAGCCTGGAAACGCTGACGACTCATTGTAAAAGCTGTCAGCGTTGCGACTTGGCGACTGGGCGTACCCATGTAGTAGTCAGCCGGGGTAATCCCCAAGCCCCCATTATGATTGTGGGTGAAGGGCCAGGACAGCAGGAAGACGAGCAGGGTCTTCCCTTTGTTGGCAAATCGGGGCAGCTGTTAGAAAAAATTCTGACGGCTGTTCGGTTTGACAGTGAAAAGGATGTCTACATCTGCAACGTAGTAAAGTGTCGCCCCCCGGACAACCGCACGCCGACCACCGAAGAGTCCACTGCCTGCAAGGGATACCTGCTGGAGCAGATCCGTCTAGTGGATCCCAAAATCATCCTAATGACAGGAGCTACAGCCCTGAAGGGACTCACGGGCGAAAAAAAAGGTATCACCAAAATTCGAGGGCAGTGGATGCAGTGGGAAGGCCGTTGGTGCATGGCCATTTTTCATCCAGCCTACCTGCTGCGTAATCCCTCGCGTGAGAAAGGTTCGCCCAAATGGTTGATGTGGCAGGATATTCAGGCTGTAAAGGCTAAGTTGGAGGAGCTAGCGGCGGAGTAGGGGAGTGGAAGAGGAGAAGGGTGGAAGGGCAATGGGGTAATAGGGGATGGGTTAAAGGGGGAAAGGGAAGAAGGGAAAAGGGGAAACCACATAACCAATTACCAACCATCAACAACCAACCATCAACAACCAACCATCAACCAAGAACCAAGAACCAAACACCCTTTCCCAACTCAATTACCAAGCGTCAGCTCACGCACAAGGGCAATGGGTAGCTCGGAGCGGCTTAGGGCCGCTGCAAAGGCAGGATCTAGGTATTGACGGTAGGTTTCGTCGCCGGCGAGATGAGTTTTGAAGAAGGCCAGGCTCAGGGCCTTGACATAGCGCTGTGCTAGTTCGGGACTAGGTCCGATCGCGAGTTCAGGTACGGCTACGGCTTCTTCAACGTTCTGGGGGTCGTAAATGGTAGAGAAATGGGTGCCCCCTTCCATCAGGAGCAGGTAGCGCTCGGGCGACTCGAGCCAGGTAAAGGGGCGAATTTGCTCGGCTAAAGCGGGCGTGACAGTATCGGAGGTGCCGGCAACAACCATAATGGGCACTGCAACGTTGCTGAGTCCCTCGGAGCCAAAGACCTCACTACTCAGGGGATTGATCGCGAATGCCGCCTGCACGCGATCGTCCTGTAGTGTAGGCAATGGCTGTGGCAAGGTGGGCACTAGACATTGCAATAGCAGGGATAGATTTAGTTGACTAATCTGTGGCGGGCAGTTTGCTTCCAATCCGTTTAGATCAATCGTGGCCCCTGCGAGTGCTAGCGTCGTGTAAGCGCCTAGTGACTGCCCCAAAACCCCGACTTGTTGGGTATTCAAGCGATCGCGTAAGTCTGGGTCGCGCGCCCTAGCTGTTTCCAGTGCATCCAGCAGCTCTTGAATCGCGACTGGGCGACCAACCATTTCTTCAGGGATGACTGCTTCATTAGCTCGACCATCTAGCAGCGCATTGAGCTGATCGGTGCTGCTGCCAGGGTGCTCGACTACGACCACCGCAAACCCATGGGAAGCCAAATGTTCCGCTACGTAAGCCAGCGTTGCGCGATTACTTCCTAAACCATGCGAAAGGACTACGAGGGGAGCGTTCTGTGTCTGTGGTAGATACAAGTCGGTGGGCAAGGGAGCCGATTCAAAAAGGCGCTTTTCCCAGGCAAAGATACCCGGTGCAGCCAATACACCTGGCGATGCTAAGGCGGGTGTCTGCTCTGACTCTGAGGCCGCTCGGGCCGCTCGGGCTTGGATGCTATTGGCAGCATCTTCCGTCTGGTTAATTTCGGCCAGTGCCACTTTGGCGATCGCTAACAGTCGCTGAAGATCAACTCGTGGCCCTTGGGTAGGGAAATGCTTCAACACGTTGAGGGTATTCAATCCCCCATCCGGATCAACCGCTGCTTTGATCACCGCTGCTCGAATTGCGGTCGCACCATTCTGGCGTCCCGCCGTTTGCACCACTTCGCCCAGCCACTCCAAAATTGCTTCACCTTGAGGGGTGTAGAGAAACTGCGAGATCATCACGACATCTAAGTCAGCACTGATTAATAGCCCCTCACGGAACTGCTCAAGCTGCTCGGGTGTTAAATAACGGCTATAGACCCTAAGTTCACCCGTAAGCTCACCCGTACGGGCATAGGTTTCTAAA
>JBCBJE010000257.1:0-7041 GCA_038523735.1 Cyanobacteria bacterium J06626_18
ATCGCTATCAGGACGCGATAGCACACTGGGAGCAGGCTCTAGCCCATTATCCCGAAGCAGCGGTTTCCCGCGATCGCGCCATTATTCTGGAGAACTTGGCGCGGGCGCATCGACAAATGGGCTAGAGCCTGCTCCCAGTGTGCTATCGCGTCCTGATAGCGATCCAGGCGATAAGCTTCGACACCTTGCTGCACTAACTGCGCAGGTTCGGTGGAGGGAGGCTGAGCTGCCGTTAACGGCAGTAATGACGGCTGCAGTAGGCAGCAGCCAAGCGTCATGGCAATCAAGCTGAAAAAGCGCAGAATGCGGCGGGTATAAAGCGTTCGCATAGCTGGGCAAAGAAGTCGAGGACCACAGCAACCTTAACTTCAAAACAGCTTGCAGGTACAGTAGACACGCCATCTGCGGACAATTTTTCACTTTTCGGCCAACTGGAGTGTCAGAAACAGTCAGGCAACTTGCGCCGTAAAGGCAACCGCAGTTGTCTGGTTTAACTCTGGTTCTGGCCAAAACTCGTCAGTAATCTGTCAGAAACAGAGGCTGCATCCCTTACGGTAACTGCCTATTGTGGGCAAGTAGTTCCTCCGGGTATCCACGTAAGGCAGCAGGTTGCGCGAGTCAGAAAGTGAATCTTTGACAGTTTGTAAGTTTCTGAAACCAGACTTCACATCACCAATCCTCGATTCCAGAAAGTTTCTGATTTAAAGCCACATCTAATTTGAAAACTAGAGTTTCCCCTTTAAACAAAAAAGAGGATTTAGATGTGGTCAAGGTATATTCAACCCTCTTCTTCCCCAGATGACCTTACTGCCGACAAATACCCAGTGGTACCCATACACGCTCTGTTATGAGCCCCTCGGGAAACCCATCATGATTGGTCAACTGATTGGCGATCGCTATGAAGTCATCGAAATTCTTGGTTCAGGCAACATGGCCAATACCTACCTGACCGAAGATTTGCAGAGCGATCGCCAGCGCTGCGTGGTCAAGCGCTTGGCCGCTAATCATCCTGAACCTAATTTACTGGAAACTAAGAGGCAACTTTTTGCGCGCGAGGCCGCTAGCCTGGAAGCCCTGGGAGCAAACGATCACATTCCGCAACTCTTGAATTATGTGGAAATGTCAGAGGAATGCTACTTGGTGCAAGAGTTTGTCGACGGCTATCCCCTGATGGAAGAAATTATTGCCGGCGAGCAGTGGACGAGTTCTCAGGTCATCCAGCTGTTAGAAGAACTGTTGAGTCTACTAACATACGTTCATGGCCGAGGGTTTATCCATCGCGATATTAAGCCCAGCAATATCATGCGGCGCTGCTCAGATGGCCACATGGTATTGATTGACTTCGGTGCCGCAACGCAAATTGCCGTGCGGCAATCCCCCTTTACGCGCAAAACGCGTGCCAACTTTGTGGTGGGGACGCCTGGATATATGCCCATCGAACAGGCAAATGGCAGAGCTAGGCCGAATAGTGATGTGTATGCGCTGGGCATGATTGCCATCCAGGCTCTGACTGGAATGGCTCCTCGACAGCTTCAGGAAGATGATCAAGGCGAATGGGCTTGGCAGAATTGTGTCGTTGTAAGTGAGGAGCTGGCAGCGGTTCTGGCGAAAATGGTGTGCCATCAACACAGTCAACGCTATCAGTCGGCGACTGAAGCGCTAGCAGCCATACAATCTGTCAAACAGGCACTGGCTGGGAGTGATCGCTCGTTCCCGGCTGCTCCCCCTCGTCCCCGCCGTGCCTCTTCCGAGCCAGATGATATGGCTTCTCCAGATGAGGATTCGACTGAGGTTATGTTTCCCTTTTGTGTCTTGAAAGCGTTCCGACCCGCGGCGCCGAAGGCTACCATTCACTACTCCATACACTTCATGGGAGCAAGCGCGCTCCTGCTTATCACAGCGTTCCCTGGCATCGCGAGCCTGATGCAACCGCGACCGTTTAGTTCACCCGAACCGCAGCTATTCAACCCCCAGAATTTGCAGCAGGTTGGCCTGTACGCTTCAAAGCACCAACCCCTCAACACCACTGACGAAGACGATCAAGAACTAGTCGCCAGCGCATTCTCGTTCCCTGAAACATCTGTCCAGCGCCCCTTAGAATGAAAGACAGATTTGCTTACGCTTGAATGCTGCGGCCATGGTACAGGTCAAACCCCGATTTCATAGCTTTGAGGACTATCTGGCCTACGACGACGGCACAGAAAACCTGTATGAACTCTTTAACGGGGAACTCATTACAGTGCCTCCAGAATCAGGAACTAATACAGCGATCGCTGTTTTTTTGCTGGTACAGTTCGTGGCACTTGTTGATTACCGTCGCGTGCGGCCCCATGGCCTAGAGCTAGAAGTTCGCGGGGAGCCCAAAAATCGGTATCCTGACCTCACGATCATCCGTGAAAGCCAAATTCGCCTTTTGACGCAGCGCAACACGATTCGTCTGGCGATGGGGCCTCCGGTATTAGTTGTCGAGGTCGTGAGCCCTGGCGATTTGCAGCGAGACCGCGACTATATCGCTAAGCGTCAGCAATATGAAGCTATTGGCGTGCCTGAATACTGGATTGTGGATCCTCAAAAGCGGACGGTTCTGATCCTGGAACTTAGCAAGAGCAGTCACACCACCAATACGTTTGCAGACGGTGATGATGTGCGATCACCGCAATTTCCTGACCTGGTTATTCCAGTGGCTGACCTGCTTGGGGCGAATGCAACTCAAGGTTAAGGACTAATCGGTATCACTGATAACACCTTTGATAGATGAAAATCTATTCTTAAACTAAGCATTGCAAATGAATGTGTGTACTTAACCGAGCCACAGTTTTGCATGCCTAAAATCGCAGTTGAACCTTATTTCACTCTATTCAAAGTATGAACGTTCAACAGGTACTCGATACATACCTTCGCCACATCCAGATTCTCAATTTTTCCTCAGGCAAAAACTCCAGTTTCCAAATCGGATGTCGTTTAGTTCGGCCCCTCTTCACCGCCGCCGTAGCACTCCTTTTGCTCGTTAGCGTAGCTGCTTGCAGCCAACCATCAGTCGAGATGCCCTCTGGTCAGACAATGCCAGACAGTCTGCCCGAAATAGAGACGAGCGATCGCCTAGTACCCACGCCTGAGATACTTCAAGACAAGGTAGAGGACGCCTTTGAGGCGATCGGAGACGAGGTCGAAGATGCTGCTGAGCAAGTCATGACCACAGTCGAGTCCGCGATCGATACCTTCGACGACCTGAATGAATCTGCTGCCGATGCGCTAGATGAAGTTGTAGCTAATACAGAGCAGGCGATTCAGGAAACCGCAAAAGACCTCAAAAAGTCCATTAAGAAACAGACAGAAGTGGTCAAAGAAACCTTAGAAGCGGAAGATCAACAGGCCGCTGAAGACGCATTAGAGAAAGTTTCCGAGAATGTCTCCAATACTGTAATTGAGCCGACTGGGACCGTTAGCGATGTTGTTGAAGCTGCTGACGACTTAGAGCCATCAGTTCCCGAGAACGTCTCCAATACTGCAATTGAGCCGACTGGGGCTGTTAGCGATGTTGTTGAAGCTGCTAAGGAGAAAGCCAATACCGTTATGGAAGAAGCCGACGCCGAATTTGAGGCTATGTACAGCCAAGTCAAATCCAGAGAAGCTGCAGTTGAAGAAACCTTCGACGCTGTCGGAGCTGAGTCGTAGGTTGTTATTGATTGATGGTTGATAGTTCTTGGTTCTTAGTTCTACCCTGCGGGATGAGCCACTACCCTCTACCCTCCTATCCTTCTCCTTCTACTCCCCCATCCCCCGCTCTCCCCCTCTCCTCCTTCTGCCCTCTCAATCCATCGGACGTTGAATAATATGCTCCAGGACACGCTGCTGCTTCTTAGGATCAACCCCAACTAATCGAACATATTCATCGGGATAATTGACCAAGCACTGCCCCAGCACAGCTACCGCTTCCTCTGGGTTTTGTGTCTGTACGGTAGAGCAGCTTTGCCACGAGTTGGTGCGAAAGCGGCGTCGATCTACATGTTCTATGCCCACCCGATACCCCTGAGTGAGTAATGCCTCCACATGGCTGATAGCGTCTGGACTCAACTGCTTACCAGAAACCTCAGGGGAGCGAGACGTCTTTTGAAGAGAAGGCGAAGAGGCGGAACGTGCTTGCCCATTTGCTTGAGGGGGCGCATCGTCATAGCTGGAGGATTCATAGGTTCGATAAAACGGCTGTGAATCAGAAGCGGGCGCTGGCTGAGCAGGCTGTGAAGTCCGCTCCCTCAAGGCTCGATTGTACTGGTCGGCAAGGCGCATTTCCTGTAGCCGGCGCTGTTCATTCACCATCTGTTGCCCTACTTCTAGCAGGTGCTGCAGCGTAAAGTTGGGTTTTGCAAACTGCAGGGGCTGGTCTGAGTTCACGACTCGCTGTGAGACCCTGCTGATGCCAACGGTATGAATGAAGTCGCGAATCTGTTCGTCATAAATGCGCGCCCGGAGTGCTCCAAAAAAGTCGATCGCCTGTGTCGAAAACGTGTCTACCAGTTGATCAATTGCAGCCTGGCCCAAATTATCCGGCTCAAAAATACCCCCGACAATGCCGATGCGATCGCTGCTATCAGGCTGCCAGTAAAACTTCTCCATTCGCCCATCCCGCACCAAAGGCTCGTACAGCGTCGAGAAGTCATTCCCGGTCGTAATGACGGGGACGCGCTGGATGGGTTTATCGTCATAGCTGCCAGGAAGCTGAACATTGGTCGGATTGTCGGCAATGTTCATCAGCGTATTGTTCACCAGTTGGGTGTTGACCGTGTATTGGGTCATGGCATCAAAGCGCCCTGCCCCTGCATCCAAATCATTGATCATCAATACGGCCATTACCCCCCGCACCCGCACCAGTTCTGCTGCTTCGCGATAGCGTAAACGAATTAGCCGCGCCGGATCCCCAGCGTCTGGACTCTCCAACTCACCCCCCGAGATGTGAACGACCTCGATCCCCATTCGCTCATATACCAGTTCGCACTGAAAGGTTTTTCCTTCCCCTTTGCGTCCGTGAACGCCCAGAATTAGCGGTACCCTTACACCATCCAGATTGAGGTAGTTCTTGGTGATGTGGACTGCGAGTTTATCGAGGAAACGAGGGGAGATGTAGTAGGCCATAGGGGGAGTGGACGGGTGGATGGGTGGATGGGTGGATGGGTGGGTGGGTAATTGGATGATGGGCAATAGGTAATGAAAACCACCTAACCAAGCACCAATGACCAACTACCAAGAACTAAGAACTAAGAACCATTAGCGAATAACCATTAACCACTATCTCGCAGTTCAGCCCCACGATCGCAACAAACACAAATTTTTGACGGCAACCTGCAGAGCTGTGCAGGCCCATATCAGCCTCAGAAACCGGAATACAAAAGCTGTCAAATATCAGGATATTGCCATGTGTAGAAGAAACAATAGTTCCGGGTCAAAGCTAAGGATGAGTAAGCTAGCTTTGACGAATCGCAGTATCAGCATCGGACTGCTCCGATAAACTCACACGATTTCGCCCTGCGTGCTTCGACAGATATAACGCTTGGTCAGCGAGATCAAGTATTTCCGTAAGAGGACGATGATTGCCAGCCAGACGTACTGCTATCCCACAGCTAATACTGACATATGAGCTAACTTGAGAGGCTTCGTGGGGAATCCGGCAATCTTGCACTTTCTGCCGCATACTTTCGGCAATTTCGTGTGCTTTTTCTGGCGAAACATTTTGAAGAATAACGGCAAACTCTTCGCCACCATAACGAGCAACTAAGTCCTGCGATCGTACTGCCTGCTGAATTGATTTAGCTACCTGCTGCAAGCAGTCGTCACCTGCAGGATGACCATAAAAGTCATTAAATCCTTTGAAATAGTCAATATCGCATAAAAGTATTGCAAGAGCTTTGTCCGTTTTTTGAGACTCAACTAGATGCTGATTAAAGGCTCTTCGGTTGAGGATATTAGTTAAACCATCCGTGTAAACATCCTTGATTAGCCTCGAACCACTAGCGACTAGGCTTGCCATTGTAGCGGCTGATAATCCTACCAGTGCGGGCATACTCGGCACCCACCAGCCATTAAGGAAAAACAATGCGTTTATTGTAAGCAAACTAGCGCTTGAGAACAGAATAGGAAGTCCCATTGATATAAAAGCGACTGCGCCATTTTGCCTATGCCATTGTGGAATAAAGATGATTCCACTCCCCATTAAGCACCACAGAAACGTCCATCCCCACTCCGCTGTCGTCGGCCAGGTTTTAATCAACGGGCGACCATCAAGAACAGCGCTAATAATTTGACTGACTGTGTGAGCATGGATGGCGACACCAGGACTTTGAGTCGTTTTTGTGAGATGACTTTTGTTATATGGAGTGTATACAAAATCGTTCAGACTAGGCGCAATAGAACCGATTAAAATAATGCGATCACGGACTTGATCTTCCGATAATTTTCCCGCCAAAACATCGCTGACTGATATGGTTTCAAAGGTGTCATCTGGCCCTCTAAAGTCAAGCAAAATTTGGTATCCAGTCGTGTCAGCATTGACGTAACCACCGTCATTAGAGTTAAGTCGTGGAAACAAGACTGTACCCAGACGCGATGTTCCAGATGGAGGGTGCGTTTCTAGTGTTATGCCTTCCTGTTCCAGGTAAAGCAAGGCCAGTGCCGATCCTAGAGTCCATCTAAGCTCGCTTTCAATATTCGCTGCAAGCAGAGCGCGTCTCACCGTGCCGTCATCGTCCATGACCAAGTCAGCCATAGCTACTTGATTCTGCTTAGCCAAAATTGGGGATGCCGCTACAGGTGTATTACCAACCTTTTCAACGCCGATTAAGTTTGGTGTGTTCTTGAAGACTTCTTCTAGGTTTTTTCTGCCGGGAGACACAGAAAAATCCCGATAAATATCGAGGCCAATTGCTCTAGGCTGATACTGGGTTATTTGAGTTAGTAAATAAGCCAAGCTTTCATCCGACATGGGCCATTGTCGGAGTCGAGAGATATCTGGTTCATCGAGTGTGACGAGTAGTAAACGAGAATCAATAC
>JBCBJE010000258.1:0-7004 GCA_038523735.1 Cyanobacteria bacterium J06626_18
CATCATGACAAACTGTGTCCGCAGGGCTTCATGACGGCACACAACAGCGTTCAAACTCGTCTTAAACGCTGTTTCGTCCAAATAGCCCTCGACCTGCACAGCCAGTGGAATGTTGTATGGGGTGCCGATGCAAGCGATCGCAGCCCCTGAACCGTTGACCATTGAACAGTATGATTTACGAACCTGTTCTTCTGAGGAGCGGGAGACTGAAGTTAGGCAACAGGCCATCCAGGCGGCTCAGACGCGGTTTGATTTGACCCAGGCTCCCCTGCTGCGCGTGACGCTCCTATGGTTGGATGATGCCCATGCTGTTGTGCTGTTTACGATGCACCACATTATTTCCGATGGCTGGTCGATGGAGGTGCTGCTGCAGGAGTTAGCCCTGTTCTATAAGGCTGCTTTGACGGGGGCAACGCCACCGCTGTCACCGCTACCAATTCAGTACGCCGATTTTGCGGCTTGGCAGTGCGAGTGGCTGCAGGGTGAGGTGTTGGAGCGACAGTTGAGCTACTGGCGTGAGCAGTTGGCAGGTACGTTACCCGTCCTACAACTCCCCACGGATTTCTCACGGGCACGGGTGCAGACTTTCCAAGGGGCGGTTGAATCGTTTGCTCTGTCGGCCACCGTGAGTGAGCAACTAAGAGCGCTGGGACAGACGCAGTCGGCGACCCTGTTTATGACCCTACTGGCAGCTTTTAAAGTACTTCTATTTCGCTACACAGGACAGCCGGATTTACTAGTCGGGACGCCGATTGCGAATCGCAATCGCGCTGAAGTGGAAGGGCTGATTGGGTTCTTTGTGAATACGCTGGTACTGCGATCGCAGCTTACCCCCGATGCCACTTTTCTGGAATTGCTGGAGCAGATCAAAACCACGACATACGCGGCATACGAGCATCAAGACTTGCCTTTTGAAAAACTCGTCGAAGTTCTGCAGCCCGAGCGTGACCTCAGCTATAATCCCCTTTTCCAGGTCAAGTTTCGCTTAGAGAACGCTCCCCAGCAGGCAGTTTCCCTCCCAGGATTGACCCTGAAACCCCTGTCTCAAAGTTACTCCACCGCCAAACTTGACCTCAGCGTTGATCTCTATGAGACACCGGATGGCATTGTCGGGGGCTTTGAGTACAACCGTGATTTGTTTGAGGCCGATACCATCCGCCGCATGGTGGCTCATTTCCAAATACTGCTGAAAGGCATTGCTGCTGACCCCCATCAACGCCTTGCTGAACTACCCCTACTAACACCCGCCGAACGACATCAGCAGTTGCATGAATGGAACGATACGCAAACACCGTATGCCAGCGATCGCTGTTTCCACCACCTTTTTGAAGCTCAGGTTGAACAAACGCCCGACGCGATCGCCCTGATATTCGATCCAGTCGACGGCTCTGAACTCCAGCAGCTCACTTACACCGAACTCAACCAGCGCAGCAACCAGCTTGCCCACCATCTCCAGTCCCTTGGCGTTGGGCCAGAGATGATTGTGGGGATTTGCTTAGCGCGATCGCTAGACATGATTGTGGCAATGTTGGCGGTGCTGAAGGCAGGGGGTGCGTATCTTCCCCTTGACCCGACCTATCCTCCCGAACGTCTGACGTTCATGCTGGAAAATTCACAGGCGTCGGTGCTGATTACGGCGCGATCGTTGTGGGCAATCGCAGAAGAAACTCCCCTCCCGAATCCCCATAGCCCCCTTCCGAAGGGGGCGGCGACAGCAGCGGTTCCCCAAGATGCAAATGCCTCAGCGGATAACATGCAACCCACGGTTCCTGGCGCGACGCGGCAACTCTTTATCGACACTGATTGGCCTGCTGACCAACCGACTCACTCCCCCACTCCCCCACTCCCCCACTCCCCTAACTCCCTCGCTTACCTCATCTATACCTCCGGCTCCACCGGCACCCCCAAGGGTGTATTGATTCCCCAGGGTGGTTTGGTGAATCTAACCGAAGACAAAATTCGCGTCTGCGACGTGCGATCAGGCGATTGTGTCCTCCAGTTCTTTTCCTTCAGCTTCGATGCCTCCATCCCCGAAATCATCATGGCCTTGGCGACCGGGGCTCGACTCCTCCTTGCCTCTGCCGAAGCCCTGCTACCGGGACCGGGACTCGCCGACCTCATGCGTCGCCATCGCGTTACTCACATCACCATCACCCCCTCAGCTCTCATCAGTGTCCCCTACGGCGATTTCCCCGCTCTCCGGATGGTCCTCGTTGGCGGTGAAGCCCCCTCGCCTGAACTCATCACCCCCTGGAGCCAAGGTCGCCGCTTCATCAACGCCTATGGTCCTACCGAAACCACTGTCAATGCCAGTATGGTGCCCTGCGGCAATGGCCATCCCCTGCAACCTACCCTCTGCCCCAGCGCCAACAAACAACTTTACGTCCTTGATGAACAACTCCAGCTCTTACCCGTCGGCGCGATCGGCGAACTCCACATCGGCGGCACTGGCCTCGCTCGCGGCTACCTAAACCGACCCGAATTGACAGCGGAACGGTTTGTGCCGAATCCGTTTTTGCAGGGAACAGGGAACAGGGAACAGGGAGCAGAAGAGTGGCAGGGTAGCAGAGTAGCAGGGTGGCAGGATAATAATGACCCATCCACCCATCCACCCATCCACCCATCCACTCTTTACAAGACCGGCGATCTCGCCTGCCACCTCCCCGACGGTCGCATTAAACTTCTGGGCCGCATCGACGATCAGGCCAAAATTCGCGGCTTCCGTGTCGAACCTGCCGAAATCGAAAGCCACCTTAACCAGCACCCCGAGGTCAAAGCTAGCGTGGTTATCGTGCGTGAGGATGTGCCGGGAGATAAGCGGTTGGTGGCCTATGTCGTTCTAAATTCCGAATTCCGAATTCCGAATTCCGAATTCAAAAAACACTTGGCTGAAAAACTCCCCCATTACCTGGTCCCCTCAGCCTTCGTCCAGCTAGAGGCGCTACCGTTGACGCCGAACGGCAAAGTGGATGTGCGATCGCTCCCGGCTCCTTCGATTGAATCGCCTGAGGCCAACTATGTTGCACCGCGGAGTGCTACCGAAGCGACGTTGGCTGAGATCTTTGCCCAGGTGTTGGATGCGGAGCGAGTGGGTGTGCATGATGACTTCTTTGAATTGGGAGGCCACTCGCTGTTGGCGACCCAGCTAGTGGCCCAGCTCCTGCAGGTGTTTGAGGTAGAGGTGACGGTCATTGATCTATTTGAGGCAACTACCGTATCGGGGTTAGCGCAGCGGATTGAGCAGAAGCAGATGATGGCGCAGTTACAGGTACGTCCATCGGCAGAGGACGCTGACCGGGAGGAATTTGCTCTATGACGACAGTGCAGAACTTTCAGGATTTCCAGGGTTATCTTAAGGCCAACGTCGTGGTGGAGCCGCTGATTAGTCAGTGGTATGCCTGGAGCTATTTGCTTCCTCCGGCAACGGCAGCACGGTATCTAACCCATTCGCATCTGAAGATTATGGAGTCGTTTGTGGCTGCGCCTCAGGTCCATGCCGACGCGCTGAAGAACCCGGCAATGATGGGGGGGCCATTTATCCATCACGATACCAGTCGAGTACCGGACATTGAGGCGCTGTTGACTAAGACACGGGCGGAGCAAGGTCGTTTGCTGGTGCTGAGTGAGGCGATCGCGACCCTTGAAACGCTGCTGGCGAATCATCCCGCAGGTGCATCGTTAGAACCCCTCTATGCCCAAATCCCTGAGCCCCTGCAAGGCTACGTGGAGCTGGTGTATGACGTTCAGCACCGACCTTCGATGCGGCTAATCGAAGGGTTGCTTTACCACAGCGAATACTACGATGACTCGCGCCAAAGCATCGCGCTGCAGTTGAGCGACAGCGATGCCCGCTCTTTCGTCCTCAGTACCCCGCGCTTGCCTGAGCCGACTAGCCTGCAGGTGTTCCTACCGTTTGGCGATCGCCGCTGGGATCAGCTCTTTAGCATGCGCCATACGCCCCAATCGGTGCAGGCCATGATGGATGCTCTGGCGATCGCCCCCAACCAAGCTGCCTGCTTTATTAAGCTATTTACCCCAACGCCACCTCGACAAACCCAGCCCTATACCGGAGACGGCGTCCGTATTCGCTATTTCGGTCATGCTTGTGTCCTGATTGAAACCCAGGACGTTACGATTCTCGTCGATCCGCTCATCAGCTACGACCTCAGCGGCGACAAGCCCGATGCAATGCCCCGCTATAGCTATGCCGATTTGCCCGCCACTATCGACTACGCCCTGATTACCCACAACCATCAGGATCACGTCATGCTGGAAACTCTGCTGCAAATCCGGCATAAGATCCGACATTTAATTGTCCCCCAAAGTCAGAAAGGCTCTCTGGTGGATCCCTCTCTTAAGCTCATCCTTCAGCAAATTGGCTTTGACCAAGTTCAGACCCTCGACGAACTCGAAAGCATCCCCCTACCTGACGGTGAAATTATCAGCACTCCCGTTTTAGGCGAACACGGTGACCTCAATATCGCCACCAAAACCGCTTACTGGATACAGCTCAAAGGTCGTTCCATCCTCTGCGCTGCCGATTCTAACAACCTCGACCCCCAGCTTTATCACCATATCCATCATCTTCTCGGCTCCCTGGATGTTCTCTTCATCGGCATGGAATGTGATGGTGCTCCCTACACCTGGGCTTATGGTCCCCTCCTCACCCAACCGGTTCCCCACAGCCTTGCCCAAACCCGCCGCCTCGATGGTTCCAATGCCGATCGCGCGATCGCCCTTGTCAACCAACTCCACCCCCAACAGGTCTACGTCTACGCTATGGGCCAAGAACCCTGGCTCACCTTCATCACCTCCATCAACTACACCGACGCCTCCACCCCCATCCAAGAATCCAACCAGCTTGTTACCTACTGCCGACAGCAGGGCATTGAGAGCGATCGCCTCCTCGGACGTAGAGAAATCGAGTTGGAACCGAAGGAGCTTATTAGCTGGACACAGCGACGGATTCCTGTGGGAACAGGGAATAGGGAACAGGGAATAGGGAACAACCAAGAACCAAGAACGAACTCGAAATCCAACAGCCAAAATTCCGAATTCCGTAGGGCTTTGCCCTTCCCGCAGAGTATTCCGAATTCCGAATTCCACTCCCTCCTCAAAACCCTCAATGATCGCGACATCCGCCTTTGGCTTGAGGACGAAACGCTGCGGTGTAATGCGCCGAAGGGGTCGATGACGGCGAATATCAAACAGCAGTTGAAGGAACATAAGTCGGCGATTATGGCGCTGCTGAAGGGAGAAGCAGTGGAGTCTGCTGGCCCATCGGCAGGCCAGGAGGATTGGGAGACAGATCGGGTACTGCCAGAAGCGATTTGTCCGACGGAGCCACTGGATGGTGGCCAACTAGGGAAAGCCCCCAGGCGGATTCTGCTGACGGGGGCGACGGGTTTCCTGGGGGCGTTTTTGCTGGATGAGTTGTTGCGGCAAACCGAGGCGGAAATTGTCTGCTTGGTGCGGGCAGAGTCTGAGGCAGCGGGTCGACAACGGTTGGCGGCTATCCTGCAGGGCTATGGGATTGGCGGGCGCGATCGCCCCTACCCTCGTGACCAAGCAAACCGCATCATTCCTCTGCCAGGCAATCTTGCACAGCCCAACTTGGGACTCTCGGAAGCAGCCTTTAATGACCTTGCAGGTAGCATCGATGCCATTTACCACAACGGTGCTTGGGTGCATCATGTATCGCCCTACTCGCTGTTGCGGGAAACCAACGTTCTAGGCACGCGGGAGATCATTCGACTGGCCTGTCAGCAGCGACGCAAACCCCTGCATTTCACCTCCACCCTGAGCGTACTGCCCCTGATGCCTTTGCCTGGTCAGTCCAAGCTGTCTGAAACTGACCCGCTCGATCGCTATCCCGTTCCGGTTGGCGACTACAACCGTACCAAGTGGGTGGCAGAACAACTGGTTGCTCAGGCGCGCGATCGCGGGCTACCCGTAACGATTTATCGCCCCGGCCCCATCTCTGGCCATAGCCAAACTGGGGTCTTCAACACCAACGACTTCCTTTATCGCCTCATGCAGGGCTATGTCCAACTCGGGACTGCTCCTCAGGGCGAAATGCCGTTGGATATTCTGCCCGTGGACTATGTTAGTCGCGCGATCGTCCATCTCTCCCAGCAGACCACCTCGCTGGGCAAGACATTCCACCTCATCCACCCTCAGCCCGTTTCCTCCGATGTCCTGTTTGCCGCCTGTCGCGCCGCTGGATATCCTATCCAGCGTGTCCCCTACGACCATTGGTACACCCAACTCATAGAAATCGCGCAAGGCGCAAAAGATCATCCCCTCTATCCCCTCGTCTCTCTCTTCTCCTCCCGCCGCAATGCTACCGACGATAACTCGTCTGATGCCCTCGACGTCCCCTTTGATTGCCAAAACACCCTGAATGGATTGGCTGATGCCGCTATTCGCTGCCCCCTCTTGAATGAGGACTTGTTTGGGACGTATCTGAATGCGCTGAAGGTGTCGGGGGCGATCGCTTCTCCGGCTGTATCGATGGGGGGCGATCGGGCCTACCTATCCACATCCTGAGGACATATTGCACCTCCCGCACAGACGCGATTAATCGCTATCCCTTATGCCCGTACAGACGCGATTAATCGCTAACCCACTCCTATCCATCCCAACCATGACCACCTCCACCCGCTATACCGAATACGACACCTGGGCCTGGCTCTACAACGAAACCATGGGGCCGGAATACGGCAGGGCGCAACTGCAATTCCTCCAGCGTGTTCTGCTACCTGAACTACCTGCCAACGCAGCCATCCTGGACTTGTGCTGTGGGACAGGGCAACTGATTCAGCCGCTCATCGAAGCGGGCTGCCGGGTTACGGGGCTTGATAGCTCGGAAGGGATGCTGGCCTACGCTCGCCAGAATGCACCTCAAGGGACCTATCGGTTGGAAGATGCCCGCAGTTTTCACCTGCCAGAGCAGTTTGACGGAGCCTTTTCGACCAGTGCTTCCCTCAACCACATTATGACCC
>JBCBJE010000259.1:0-6981 GCA_038523735.1 Cyanobacteria bacterium J06626_18
CGAATACGGTCTCATGAAATGGACCCTAGCGATTGTTCGAGTTCTTGCAAGAATGATGGAAAGCAGGGACGCTGGCTTCCGCACGAGCTTGGATACCCTTGGATGAATCGGTCTCCTGCTTCCAGTACTCAACATACAAGGGTTTGAACTCGCCGCGATTCCCTATGGTGAAGTGATTACCAGCGATTATGGTCGCGCGGTGGAAACGGCGGCGATCGCCTTTGGCGAATACCAAAAAGACTCCGCGCTGAATTTTCTGCCGTTCGAAGACTACACCGACGCCCAGATTGAGGAAATGCGGGCCAATGTCACGCCCTTCCTGACTGCGATCCCAGATGCAGGCACCAACACCGTCATCGTCGGCCATGACGACCTTTTTGAAGCCGGAACTGGCATCTATCCCGACCCCCAGGGCATCGCCTACGTCCTCGAACCGGATGGTGACGGCGGTTTTGATATCCTCGCTAATCTGCTGCCGGAAGAGTGGGTTGAACTAACCGAAGATATCCCCACTACGCCTGTCGTCAGTTTTAGTACCGACGTCACAACCCTGATTGAGTCAGAAAGCACCGTTATTACCTTCGAGTTTGAGGTTGACGGCGATATTCCCGAAGGGGGATTGCCAATTTCCCTTGATATTGACGCGCCTGATTTGCTCTGGATTACTGACTTTGCCAACTTCAGCCGCACTGGTTTGGATGCCGATACGGATCTGTTTAATTCCATTTTTATCCTTCCGAATCCTTCCGGACTGGGCGGTGAAATTTCCTCGTTCTCAGGCTCAGTGCTTGTGCGTGATGTGCTTGAGCCTTTCGATAGCATTCCGCTGATCCTGGCCGAAAACAGCGCCTCTTTTGAGCTAACTGTCTTCGACGATATCTTTGCTGAAGCGACTGAATCCGTCGAGTTTAGCGTCGGTGCAGGTGAAGGCTACACCGTTAGCAGCGACCCCGTAACAGTTACGATTCAAGACAGCCCTGACGGAACGGTGAATCCCTCTGATGTGCCCGTCATTGACTTTTCGATCACGGGACCTGACACGCTCGTTGAAGACGATCCCGACAACAATGCTTTCACGCTCAATTTTGATATCGACGGTGAAATACCTGAAGAAGGTATCGGCATCATCATTGAAAGTGGTGCCCTTAACATCCTGCCCGATTTTGGCATCAATACCGACATCATTCGGGACGATGACGGTAATTTCATTGGTGTTTTCGTCAACGGAACTTCGACGACAGGGTTTTCTAATGAACTCACCATCGACGGCGTAACGACGTCTTCCGACCTGCGACCGATCGAGTTTGGTCGCGGCTTCGAAGGGACTATTGTCGATTCAACTGCGACTTTCACCGTCGAAGTCAATAACGATTCCTTGCCAGAAGGACTAGAGACGCTTAGCCTCTCCCTCATCGACAGCGAAACCTATGATGTTGGGCCGAGTGGTAACACCGTCACAATCACGATCGCTGATCCGCCAGAAAAACCTCCTATCGTGGGTAGTTCTGCAAACGATCAGCTCGATGGTACTGTTCGCAACGACACCGTTGCGGGCAATCGTGGCAGTGACGTGATCACAGGTGGTGACGGCAACGACATTCTGCGGGGCGATCGCAACTCGCGCAAGACTCAAGACGGCGAACCCGGCGGCGATGACATCATCTTTGGCGGTGAAGGGAATGACCGCATCGGTGGTAAAGCGGGCAACGACATCCTCAGCGGCGACGCTGGCGATGATCTCATCTACGGCGATGACGGCGACGACATCCTCATGGGCGTCACCGGCAACGACACCTTAGTAGGCGACAACTTCTCTGACGGCAGCGGTAGCGACACCTTCGTTTTCGGTAACGGCGATGGTACCGATACGATTCTCGACTTCGAGGTTGGTATTGACAGCATCGGTTTAGTCGAAGGCGAGCTGGTCTTTGCTGACCTGACACTGACTCAGGACGGCGCCAACACCCTGCTCGGCGTTGCTAGCAGCAGCGAAGTCCTGGCTGTACTGAACGATGTTCAGGCATCGGCGCTGGATGAGAGCAGCTTCGTGGTTGTCCCAGATGTCTCAAATCCGGATGAGGCTTTGGCACTGGTCTAAGTCTCTAAAACAAGAACGACGGGGCTTCCAAGTATCCGTCGTTCGTTGTTCGTTCGTCGTAGCTTGTTATTCGCTATCTGAGCACAACCAATCACCAATCACCAACACTATTCCTCTATCCCTTCTAGCCATGCTTGTAAATCAGCTAGCTCATCAAAATCAAACAGTGCTTTGCCTAGATTTTCTAGGTCTTTGGGAGACAGCGCTTCGATGCGATCGCGCTCCACCTGAGACACTTCACCAAACCGGTGGGTGATCTGAAGGAGGATGAGCGATCGCTCGCCTTCCTCGCGACCTTCTTCGCGGCCTTCTTGCTTAATTTCCCGATACGCTCTCGATTCCTTAATCGAAATGCCTAGCATCTGCTCAATCTCCCTTCGGCTACTGCCCTCATAGCGGTACATCATGATTGTAATCACAACATCGATTAACCCCTGGTCAGAAAACGATGGTTCCCCAGTAGCCCCCTTGGCTAATAGTTGCCGCGCTTCTTCATCGGCCTGTTCAGGCCCGATGGTTGTCAGCACTAGCAGCGCTAGCGTTATTGGCAATTGTCGGATGTCACCTAGCTCGTCGAGATAAATCCGATGCACCTGTTCCCCGCCCAGCAAACTGCGATGAGGATAGACGTCGTTCTGCTCGATACTACGTGTCGGGTAAATCACCACGGCCTGCCAATCGCTAAATTGTTCCCGGTTGCGATAAAAGTACAGCAGCGACTCAGCGAACAGCCGTTCGTAGAGCTTTTCGTCTTTTTGAAACTGCACTTCACAGAAGAAGACCGTACCGGAGGGATCAGTTTTGGGCGGCAGGAATACGCCGTCGATTTCAAACCGGGGTTCTTTGACGGCAACCGAATCGAAGGTGTAGTTGGCCGCATTCGCGGGCGACGCTGGCAGCAACGCAAACAGTAGTGCCGGATATTGCTGAAACAGGCGATAAAAGATGGAACCCCGACGCATAGTAGTCCTGAAGCTTGATTCAAGCTAGTACAGAGATTCTATCAGCTCTGCAGGGTGGGAATTACCCGCCGACTTAATTCAGCGCCATTCCTCTTAGCCCTGAGTTTTTGAAGAACTACCACTCTGAAATTGCTCAAAACCCCATAAAGGAAACCCCCCGGATTATGGTGCAAGTTAGTTTGTCTGCTACGAGTAACTTCAACGATGACCCTAATCTACTCGTCGAGCATGACAGCACGATCACGACTCTCAATTTCAGCCTCGACGAGTCGCCGCCCGTGTCAGGCACGACTATCACCGTGGGTAGTCCTGACCTGGCAGAGTTCGATGTCATACAAATTGAAATAGATGGTGGTGAGCTGGGATTGACGGATGCGGTTCAGTCTCAGCTCACGACGGTTTTAAATAGCAAGCTGACGGATACGGTTCCGGGTGCAGCCCTGGCGGTGACATCGCCCTTGGGTGACTGGTCGGAGACGGCGGGGGTTGCGAATATTGCCGAAGCAACGCCGGTAGAAGTGGGCGATCGCTTTGAGGTGGGCAGCATCACGAAGGTTTTTACTGCCACTACCCTGCTCAAGTTGGTCGAAGCGGAGATGCTCAGCCTGGATGATACCTTGACGGATTGGCTACCGGAGTCCGTTACGACTAGCGTGGCGAATGCCGAAGACATTACCCTGCGGCAACTGCTGAACCACACCAGCGGCGTGGCCGAATATGACTTCATCCTATTAGAACAGGGCATGACCAATCCCTTCGTCTTTCTACGGGATTGGCAGCCGGAAGAAATTGTTGAGTTAGTTAGCGATTCAGGGCCGGTTTTCGCGCCGGGTGAGGGGTGGCAGTACGCCAACACTAACTTCATCCTGGCGGGCATGGTAATTGAAGCGGCGACGGGCCATGATCTGGCGGCGGAAATTCGAGCTAATGTGATTGACCCACTGGGCCTCGGCGATACCTTTTTCGCCTCAGAAGAAAATATTCCCAACGGGTACATCAGTGGCTATCTGGACTTTGATCAAGATGGCAGCTTAGACGATGTATCAATCACCAATCTTTCTTGGGCTTGGGCGGCAGGGGCGATCGTCTCCAACACTGAAGATCTCACCGAATTGGCTCAAGCTCTGTATGCCGGTGATTTTTTGGCAGACGCAACCAAGGCCGAAATGTTCACGCTGGTGGATACGGGGCGCGGCTACGAATATGGCTTGGGGATGATGAGCTTCGAGACCCCTGACCTGGGCCGCATTGTCGGTCACCGGGGCGGTAGCCTGGGCTTCAATGCCAACCTGTGGTACTCCGCAGAGGACGACTTTACCTACGTCGAGTTGTTGAATGGACGTACTGAAGAAGCTCTAGTTGCCGAAACCATTCCAGCCTTCCGCAGCAGTCCTCTTGCCGACCTCGGCAATGTCAGCGCCTACGAAGAATTTAATGTGACCCTTACCGAAGCTACGGCTGCTGTCAGCTTGCCAGTGGTGAATGACGGTGTCGTGGAAGGCCAAGAAACGGCGACGTTCACGGTGCAGCCGGGTGCCAACTACATCGTCAATCCCAATGCCCAAACCAGCTCATTGACCCTGATTGACTCTGAGGACGATATTTCTATGTCATTACCAGATCGCGTTATCACCGCCCTAGACGAAGCGCTTGACACCAATCTCCCGCCAGAAGTGCCCGGTGCCGCTGCTGCTGTTCTCACGAATGAAGGCGAATGGTTCGGAGCCACTGGCTTCTCTGACTTAGAGAATGAAGTGCCGCTAGAGCTGGACGCTCGCTTTGAAGCTGGCAGCATCACCAAAACCTTTGTTGCCACCACCCTCCTGCAGCTCGTTGAGGAAGACCTGATCGAGTTGGACGACACCCTAACCGACTGGCTGGCTCCCGAAATCACGGCCCTAGTTCCCAACGCCAGTGACATCACCATCGAGCAAATGCTCAACCACACCAGCGGCGTCGCCGACTACCTGGATATTCTGGCGGCTCAGGCAACCAGCAATCCTTTGTTGTTTCTGCAAGACTGGCAACCAGAACAGCTTCTGAGCTTTATTGACGGCGTCGAGCCCTTTTTTGATGAACCGGGAAGCTCCTGGCAGTATTCCAACACCAACTATATTTTGGCGGGACTGGTTATCGAGTCTGTCACTGGCAATAGCTATGGGCAGGAGATTCGCGATCGCATCATCGATCCGCTAGAACTGGACAACACCTTTGTCTTTGGTGAAGAAGCAGTCCCTGGTGGCTACATTAACAGCTACTGGGACTTTAACGGCGATGGTGCGATCGATAACCTCAATATTGTCAACCTATCTTGGACGGGCTCAGCTGGGTCCATCATCTCCAACACCGAAGATTTAGCCGATTTCTTTGATGCTCTGCTGGTGGATGACGCACTGCTCCAGCCTGAAACGCTAGACGAGATGCTGGATACCATCCCCGTCGAGTCACCCAACTATGATTCCTACGGTCTCGGTATTGGCACCCTCGAATCGCCTAATCGCTTCTGGTACGTGCATCGCGGTCAGACCTTAGGCTTCCGCTCCAACCTCTGGTATTCGCCGCTCGAAGAAATTACCTATGTCGAACTGCTCAACGGGCGCTCCAGCAGCAACCTCGTCAGCGACTTGCTGCCCACCTACCGCCGTACAATTCAGCCGCCGACCCCCGATATCGTCACTTATGAATTTGAGTGGACGGGGCAGATTGCTGAGTTCAGCGTGGAGGGTGAATTCAGCTTCGACCTGAGCCAGACTTACGTTGACGGCATTGTCCGCGAAGAAGACCTGGAATCCTTCGATATCGACTTCTTCGACCCCGATGGCAATCTGCTGCGAACCTACGAAGACAATCATCTGACCTTCCCTGAGTTCAACTTTGCCTTCGATACCAATACCCAAGAACTTCTCCAAGATGGCTTTTTCCTTGGGCCAGAGGGCTTTAACTTTGGTGAAAAAACGCCAGCGGGAGATGGCTTTAGCGGCCTTAACTTTTGGTCACGGCCTGAATTCAACTCTCAAGGCCAGGTTCCCCCTCCCCATGTCCATATTGATGATTGGGCGGATGAGTTTGGGTTTCCTATTGGCTTTAGCTCTCACGAAGATGTTGCCTTCTTTACACGAACCACTGCCGAGCTAATTGAGACAGGCAGAGTCGGTGAGACGTATCTTGATGGCCTTCAGGGCAGCCTGGAAGAATTGGGTAGCCGAGTTGTCGTTTCCTTCCCTGAAAACGAGGACGGCTCGTTTGAAGTGGTTGATGGAGCGACCAGCCTATTTCTAGACTTCTCTCTGTTTGAAGTCGCTGGCTTGGTCATTCAAAATGCGACGCCGACTGCTGAACCGTTCTCTAATCAGTTCCAGCTTGGGTTTGCGATTGACCCAAGCACCACGGACTTTACCTTCGACGCCGTACCTTCGCTAACCGCTGATGGCACCATCAACCACACAGGTGACATCACCTTCCTAGTAGGCGGCGATACCCTGCTAACGATTGGCGATTTCGCGATCGCGTTCGACGAGAACCGCGTCAGCGATACTACCAGCGGTTTCTTCGTGGCTGACACCCTAGAAGACGGCCTGGGCATCGATGTTCTGTTCGACGTCAGCATTCCTGAGCGCTTCTTCGTCACCGAAGACGATCTAACCATTGCCGATGCTGACTTGCTTCTGGCTCCTGAGCTCACGGAAATTCTGGGACTCAATGACTTTGTGGGGGCTGATGTGGGCGATGTTCGAGTGGATGCCGACATCGAGGATGCAACGACCGAACCGGATCGCGTAGTTACCGTCGAATTCAACACCACCACGTTTATTGAAGAACTCGGTACGCCCTTTCCCGGTGAGGTTGAGTCACCCCAGGCGCTCAGGAATGCTGACGTCGAACAGAACATCGATGCCCAGGCCGTCTTCTAGGGTGTCAGCC
>JBCBJE010000260.1:0-6948 GCA_038523735.1 Cyanobacteria bacterium J06626_18
GCAGCCCCAAAAAATCGCGGCATTTTGAAAATGATTGTGATTCGGCCCCAAACCAATGAACGACGGATCTTGGATGCTTGTGAGCTAAGTTTGCAAGGTGGAGCCCATGGCGATGCTTGGGCAAATGGCACCTGGAAATCGCTACCCGATGGGAGCCCCCATCCAGATGTGCAGTTGACTCTAATGAACTATCGGGTACTAGAGGCGATCGCTGATACCAATGAGCAGCGTGCCCTGGCGGGTGACAATCTCTGCTTAGATTTCGACTTAAGCAGTGAAAATTTGACGTGTGGCGATCGCTTGCAAATTGGTCAAAACGTTGTCATTGAAGTCACCGATGTACCCCACGACGGCTGTCACAAATTCAAGAAACGATTTGGAACTGCAGCGCTGTCTTACATCAACTCGGCCCAAGGTAAAGCGCTCCATCTACGAGGCATCTATGCCAGAGTAGTTGCCGACGGGATTGTGAATATTGGCGATCCTGTTGCCAAGATGAATAGCGAAGCATAAAGGACTTAAGATGAGCGAACTACGGCCCTTTCACCTGGCATTCCCCGTTCATGATATTGCCAAAGCACGGCGGTTCTATGGTGAAATCCTAGGCTGTTCTGAAGGGCGTAATGCGGCAACGTGGGTTGATTTCAATTTATACGGACACCAAATTGTTGCTCACTATCAACCCTCAACAGAGGGGGAAACTCAGAATACACTCCACCACAATTCTGTTGATGGGGACACTGTTCCTGTCCCACATTTCGGCATTGTCCTAACTATGGAAGATTGGCAAGCGTTGCGCGATCGCCTCATCAAAGCAGGTATTCAATTCAAAATTGAACCCCATATTCGTTTTGCCGGTGAAGTCGGCGAACAAGCCACAATGTTCTTTCTCGATCCGTTCGGAAATGCTCTGGAATTTAAAGCGTTCCATGACTTGACACAGCTATTCAAAAAGTGAAGTAAATCGATTTTCTGAAGAGGGTAAAATTAGTTGGCCGAGAGCTCTAGGGCAGCATTATGACAGCGGGAGAGCTTGTGTTTGTGAGATTTTATGCTCCTCAACGTATTGTCGAAGTGCGCGATTAATGGACTCGGAATCTGGAAAAAATTTGTGCAAATCAGGATCGATTACGACTACGTTTGTGCCCTCTCGATAATGACTTGCATATTTTCCACGCACACCTGATTTGATGCGGTCAGCTGGATATTCAGGTCTTAAGGTGTCTTCATTGCTCATATGCTTTGCACTTCTATCAATCAATGCGGCGACTATGTTTATGTACTTCAATAAAAAATAGGGATTAGAGATAGGAACAATTTTAGAAAAATGGTGAATTCCATATCCGCTTTTCCCATTCTGTCCAGTGGTCCTTGACTTCGGTAAGTAGCCATCCGCCAACTGTAATGGAACTCTCATGTGATGCATAAACGATCCAATCGAGATTATCGGATGACCAGTAGCCTTCTGCACCGTCATAGTGTGGGCTGAAGATGGATTTCTCCTGTTCGTATTCCGGACCATATTCGCGTAGTTCCCAGATACGAGAAATGCCACGAGCCGACAATAAATTGGTCAAGCTGAATGATGAACAGAATTCGTTGAAATAACGATCCTGAAATGCTGCAACATCCAGCAACGGACATTCAGCGAGTGGAAACCAGTAGCCATCAGCTATGTTCCATCGTTTGCGGAGTTGGGACCATAAGAATTCAGATTCAGATTTTGATAATACCCGTTGATAGGGGAGTGGTTCGACAAATGGCAGTTCGACATCCGATAGCTCACGAATAAATGTACAGAATGCCTTACGTTCGTTCGCCATCGCGTCGGCGTCGATTTGGCGAATAGGCTTAAGAGTAAATTCGTCATTGGCGTTGATTCCTGCCAGCATGATCTGGTCGCGTGTTGCATTCAGATCTGTTAATTTGTCTGGGTCAATACGTTCGAGTTCGACACGAATGGTATTCAGGACGTTGTAACGCGGGAAGATGCCAGCGCGATCGCGATCGGCACTTGAGATTTCCGAGTATCGTGTTGCCCAATAGGTGTGTTGGTTGATGCAATAGCGACGTGCGGCGGTGTGGAGTGCTTGTGCGAGGTTCACGTCATTAATCCTGAAACAATGATAAGCAGCTAGCGCTGGCAGAAAATGTCTCTCTACAACTCGCCTGCTTGACGCGCAGCTCCGAGTAGGCCGACGCGGGCGTTGAGGATGACATGAACCGGCATCTCTTGCAGTAGCTTGCTCATGCGTCCTTTATGGGTGAACGCTTCGATAAAACCGCCTCGGTCGATGAGAGGGATGTTCTTAGCGGCAATACCACCGGCAATGTACAGACCGCCATAGGGCAAGAGTTTTAGGGCTAAGTTGCCGGCTTCGGCCCCGTAGGCTCCGATGAACATCTCCATCGTTTGTTTGGCAAGGCTGTCATCATCTTGTTCAGCCGCGCGGGAAATAACGGCGGCGGCATCGACAGTTCTGTGGGTCATGCCCGCTTCTTTCTCCCACGTGGTCACAGCTTCGGCGAGTTCAGGTGATTCTTGGGCAACCTCGCGATCGCGCAAAAACTGATAGATCGCCACAATCCCCTGCCCCGAAACAACTCGTTCGGCTGAGACCCGCGTAATCTGATGCTTGTCGCGCAGGTATTTCAGAAGTTGGAATTCCAGCTCGGAGCGGGGCGCAAAGTCAGCATGTCCCCCCTCTGAAGGGAAGACTTTGGTTTTCCCGTCTTGCCGCATCAGGAAGCCTTGTCCCAGGCCAGTTCCCGCGCCAATTACCGCAATTGGAGCTGTCTCATCCAGCTTGCCAGCCTGCAGCGTGTGCAGATCTCTGTCCTCAAGTCCGGGAATACCGTAGCCGATCGCCTCAAAGTCATTAATTAACGTGGCCTTATCCAGTTGGAGTTCCTTGGCTAGGCGATCGCCATTGAGATCCCACGTGAGGTTCGTCAGCTTGGAGGTGTTATTTACTACAGGGCCGGCGATCGCAAAACAGGCCCGCTGTGGTGACATCGATTTCCCTGCACGCTCCTCAGTCTCCTTAATGAAGGTTTGCACCATGGGCACGAGGTCAGAAAACTCACTGGAGACGTACTTTTTCTCAAACTCAGTGTTTAATCCTTCATCCGTTGCTGCGACGAGTTGCAGTATGGTCTTGGTTCCTCCAATGTCGCCCGCAAGCAAGTACGTCATGGCCGTTGTCCTTTCCTACACAGCAAGTTCCTTTCTCTGAAGACCCTAGCTTACTGAGCTGCGATGGTCATGAACAGTCTATGAAATGTTGAGCATAGATATTTTTGTATAGAGGAAAGGGTCGTGGTGAGTAAGTGGGTGCTGGGTGGCAAAGAGAGAGGGATCAGAGAGCAGGGAACAGGGAATAGGAAATAAGAGGGAGAAGGGATGGGATCGTTCTCTAGCTTTTCTGTGTTGCTTATCCTGCCAGTGATGCGGAAATATTTTCCGCTTTTTGAAAGAGTTTTGCGGATTCGCAATCGCCTGTCTGAATAAGGGGGTAGCTCTTATTGTTGCGAACTCTCGTTACTGATTCTCGTTAGGTGAAAGACTATGCATACCTGGGCCCTTTTCTCCTGTAGCGGTTTGCTGACGCTAACGGCTTATAACTTGGTTCAATCACCTGACGCACCCAATACGGGTCCTGAGCCAGAACCCGAGCCCAGTACTGCATCGTCTGACGAGGAGAAGTTCTTGCTTGCGGCTCTGAGTGCTAAGTTTCCAGAATCAGAGCCGACTGTTGCTGGGCCGCAGCTGCCTCATGGACCCCAGCTCTCGAAGTTGAGTGAGGGGTTATCTGCTTACCGCGCATCGGGCTACGACCCAGCTCGCTATCCTGACGAAAATCTCGACCTCGATACACTGCTGGGTACAAACGGCATACCACTCCCTACATCGGTTCTCGCGTCTAGAGCACTGTCTTCTACATCTGGTTTCTCGACCTATCAGACGCAAGCGGTACAGCCACTTCTGACACCAGTGCCGACGCCTTCTATTTCAACCCTGCAAACGGGCAGTCCACTGGGGTTGTTTGCTCATTTAGCTCGGGAACGGGCGATCGCGGATGCCGCTGCTACACGAGCCCGTTATCCCCTCGCGGATGCTGTGACTGCGACGGCAACACCCGCCAGGGTGGCTCAGCCAGAAGTGCCTGCTGCCGTACCCGCTTTCACTCAGTCCGCAGCGCCTACTCCCGTTGCTCAAAGTCCAGAAGCTAGTCAACCTGCAGCAGCGTCGACCGTTTCTGAAGCAGAGACCACCGGAGCTGTAGCAGCAGCTCCGGTGGCTACCACGTCGGCAGGGCCAACATCCCAGGCTCAGACAATTCCGACTGTGCCTGTCGCCGCGACTCAGCCTTTGCCTGCTGTCCCCGTGCCTACACCTCAATCGGCAGAAGCGGTTGACCTTGCTGCCGTTCCAGCCACTGCCGAACACAATACCGAAATCGCTAAGCTGCCAACGGTACCGGTACCGTCTACGCAAAGCTTGAATGCGGAGCGTGGAGTTGAACCTACCGTTGTCGCTCAAGCTCCTCAGAGCACTGAACTGGCTGTTGTTTTACCCGCTGGGTCACGGGGCGAACTGTTTGCGCCCTTACCAAATGCAGCGGTAGAGCCCAATCAGATGGTGATGGAGGTATCAGGCGATGTGCCGCCTACCGTCGAGTCTGATGCGCCCGTTTCAACCGCTTTGATGCAGACCATGATCATGCGCCGTCAGATTTTTACCCGGCTCTGTGAGGAGGCGCGGGCGGATGCCAACGTGGATAACATGCCAGCATTCTGCGCCGAAGTCATCAATGAATTGGCACAGAGGACTCCGGAGGCTGCGACTGCAGGGACGCCAATTCCTGGAGAGGTGGTGTCGCCAACTCTCAGTAAGCCGTCCACTGGGGTTTTGTAGCCTGGAAAGAATCCTGTCCCAGCAGCAATAGCCGGACCATACGTCCCCTGATAGCGCCGGAGAAATCGCTGGTGCGTTAGCGGCGTGCCGATAAGTTCAAGTTCGACGCGATCGCGCACGTCTGGAATCACCTTTTCCAGGGCCCGATAAAGGGATGCGGCTCGTTCTTGTTTGCGCTCTACATACGTCCCATCACGCTGCCAATCCTGCCAGGGTTCCAGGGAATAAACGTGGACACAGTGCTTGCCGGCAGGAGCAAGGGACGAATCGAGGACGGACGGAATTGAAATCATGCAGGTATTGCCGGGTTCGGTCAGATCGTGATCGCGGCCGTGAACCACCACATGATGAACGGTGAGGTCATCCAATCCGGTGCCGTCAATACCCAAATGCAGATGCATAAAACTATGGACAGCAGGTGTTGCGAGTGCCTGCTCGCGGAATTCAGATGGGAGGTCTTGCGGGTCTAGTAAACGCGTGTAGGTATCCCACAACGTCGCGTTCGAAATCACAATAGGCGCATGCAGCGTAGCGCCGCGCTTCAGCTTCACACCAACCGCCCGTCCCTGCTGCACTAAAATCTGTTCTACATGAGTTCCCAGACGCAGCTCTCCCCCCCACCGCTGCAATCCTCGCACCAGCGCATTCACCAACGCTTCACTGCCGCCTACCGGATAGTCCACCGGAGCGGTTTCCCGTTCACCGAAGACAAACGCGACTTCTGGCGCGATCGTACCGTGCGCCTTCAATCCCGACAGCAAGAAGCATTCCAAATCAATCAGCTGTCGCACCCAGGGATCGCGTACCGTTTGATCCATCAGCGCTCCTACCGACTGCTGAATTGCGCCTAGCTGCGGTAATAGCTTTATCAGCGCTCCTGGATAGCCCAGTAGAAAGGGAACGACACCCAAGTCCGCCCGTAACCCCAAGCTGGGAATTTGGCTCAACGGCTCATACAGCGCCAGCAGTCTTCGTACAAATTGGCCCAGTTCGCGGGCTCCCTGTGGCGTGAACCGAGCAACTTCAGCCTGATAATCCACTAGCTGTCGATGTACCGGCAGCGGACCTTCTGGCAAGTGATAGTAGCCCAGGGGGTCGTAAGCGATCGCCTCGATCGGCTCTTCCAATACATCCAACACCTGTCGCAGCGGATTCCGCGATGCTGGATCACTCAAACCCGAGAAAAAAGACGGCCCCGAATCAAACTTGAATCCCTGTCGCGCAAACCCATGCGCCGCGCCACCCGGAATTGTATGACTTTCGCAAACGATGACTCGTCGCCCATACCGAGCTAGCAATGCCCCAGCAGTCAATCCTCCCAATCCACTGCCCACAACGATGACATCTGCAGTTGTGTTTTTTGACAAAGACATTTCACTTAATAAATCGTCATAATATCGTAGAAACTCACAACAAGCCTTATGACAACTGCACTCGTTACCGGCGCGTCTTCTGGAATTGGCGCTGTTTTTGCGGAGCAACTAGCCAGCCGCAAGCATGATTTGATTTTAGTGGCGCGATCGCAAGATAAGCTTCAGGCAATTGCTGACAAGCTCAGCCAACAGCACAGTATTCAGGCCACAGTCATCGTCCAAGATTTGACTGAACCCAATGCAGGCAAAACCGTCTTCACTCATGTGCAGCAGCAGGGCATCACAGTCGATCTTCTCATTAATAATGCTGGATTTGGCACCTATGGCGAGTTTGCGGATGGAGTACTTGACACTCACCTGAACATGATTCAGCTGAACGTGGTGGCTTTGACTGAGCTCACACATCTCTATCTACCGCAGATGCGATCGCGGCGATCGGGCAGCATTATCAACATTGGTTCAACCGCCTCTTTCCAGCCTATTCCCTACTTCGCCGTCTACGCGGCTACTAAGGCTTTCGTCCTCAGCTTCAGCGAAGCCCTCTGGCAGGAATGCAAACCTTACAACGTCAAAGTGCTAGCCGTCTGCCCCGGTCCCACTGAAACCGAATTCTTCAAAGTCGCCGATTTCCCCGACAGCCTGGGCGAACAAGTGGGC
>JBCBJE010000261.1:0-6930 GCA_038523735.1 Cyanobacteria bacterium J06626_18
CAAACTGCATTTTCCAGCTCGGTATCCTTATCACGGATTCCGAACCGTATTACCCATTGCGGCAGCGATCGCGCTAGTGGAAGGCATGCGCTGGCAAATGCAGTTTGAACAGAGCTAAATGAGCCACGCCGTAGAGCAACACTATAGCTACCGCAAACTGCCAGAGGATTTCGCTATCGGGATGCAGGGGCGATCGCACAAACGGGCTTTTGTCGATGTCTGCAGGTGAGCGCGATGACTCCTCTCCTAGCAGCGGCTCCTGATCCTGTGATGTGTAAGTTGTTTTAGACAGAGACGCAGAAATCGAGGTCGGTTTGCGCCATAGCCATAGCCACCCCAACACAGCAATATTTAAAGGAGCCATCAACCCCCAGAATAAAAAACCACTGCGAGGGCTCACGCCCCAAAAAATTAGTGGATTGTTGTGGAAGAAAAAGGCGCGCCCATAGGTATCCCCAATGGCCTGAAATTCCAGCATTGAGCGGGCTGCTTTTTCCGTGATCATAGGACCGAAGGGGTCTGGTCGCAACAACAGGGGTAGCAGGCCCACACTCAGCGCTACTGTTGAGGCCAGCCACACGACCCAGTTCCGACGATCGCTCAGTCTTAGCGAAGCGGTTACCCAAGACATCAGAGCAGCCGGTGGATACAGCCCTGCCTGCATGAAAATTGAAAGACCGGCCCCCCAAGGATTACACCGCAGTGCATAGTACAAGAACACTAGCAATAAGGGGGTGGCAAAGGCACGAGGTGTAGCTGAGACTAGGTCATCTTCCATCCAAAGCGTCTGAGCGCAGAGGATGCCCGCCAATCCGCTCACCCAAGGTAAGGGCGAAAGATGACGCCCGATTGCTGCCGCATAGACAACAGCGATGAGCCCTAGCAGTGGCGACAAGCCTAGTGCTAAATCTTGCGGTTTAATACCTAATACCTGCCAACCCGCTGCATAGAGCGATCTATACAGCCAGGGAGCCATCGCTTGAAAGTAATCCGCGATGGGGTCGTTAGGGAACAGTTCTGGGTCAACATAGCGCAACATCCAAAAGATGTGCTGCCGAGCATCGTCTTGAATCCGGTAATCGACCGCCTTCACTGCAGCCCAAGCTTGCCATGCCAGTACTGCTGTAACGACCAATACCAAGCTCCAAATCAACCATAGCGGGAGTCCGTTTGATCGTTCTTTTTTCCACTCCAGATGCAGTGGCTTGTTGGTTGGAGGCTTTCGCACCATGTCTTAAACCTGTTAAGAGTGCCCGTTGTTCACCCATGATGAGTAAATCCAACGGTCCCCCGTTAGATGCAGTCCTTATTGTTTCAGGCTCGGTGATCGCTCGCCAAAGAATTTGGGAGTGATGGAGGAGAAGTGGATGAGTCGGTAATTGGATCAGGCGATCGAGACGATGGGGGGAGATGCGACATGTCGCGTCTTTACAATATAGAGTTGTGATCTCTTTGCCCCTCCACGCTTTTCCCCTTCTACCCTTCTACCCTCACACTCCCTCTCCTCCTCACGCTGGATAAATCCGCAACCGCCGATTTGGTTCATCGCCAAAGCTGCAGGATTTCAGGCGATAGTGTTCGGCGAGTTCGTGCTGCATCTTACGGATGCGGGCTGATCGCGGCAGCAGTTCAACGGGCTGTCCCTTAGGAATCACAATCTGCTCCACTGCTAAGCGTGCTTCCTCCAAAGCTTCGAGCTCATCGGTACTGCCGTTTTCAGCAAATAACTCCGGATCAACCACAGACTGGACGCTACTCTCATCTAAATCGAGTAAGCGCTGGAGCGATCGCACAATATGGGGCAAGCTATTGGACTTGACGGTATGGATAGGCAAATGCCGAGTTTTAGCTACCTGTCGCAGTTTGGAATGGTGCTTGACGTGCGATCGTAGCGCCAATACCGCATCCGCATCATCCAGGTCCTTTGTCAGTAGCACCGGCAGGTTCAGCGTCTGAATTACCTGATCCAGCTGATTTTTGCTGATGCCATAGGGATATACCCGCAAGATGTCTTCACCATTCGGTCCCAAGACGGGCTCGTCTTCAGTGGCAAGGCTGACGACATCAGAAGGAGACGTGTGAACCATCGATGTAGTGTCCAAAGAGTGGTTGAGCATCTCTTCGAAGGCTTGCTCCTCATTGGACAAGGGAGCCGGGGCCGCTTGCAGGTTCGCGCTCTTAGGCGGCACCATGCGGCCCGAGGCACGCCAACCCCCACTTCTGAAGCCATTGATAGGAGATTGTCCTAGCACCTTTAAAGTCTTATCCTTAGGTGCTTCTTGCGTAATGGCGACCTTACCCTGCTCATCCACCGTTCGGATTTGAGTACTCGGCTGGCGACCGCGCAGCAGTGTATCGACAGTATCGGCAACATTTTCATGCACGACCCAACGCTGCCGCTCCTGCATCTCAACCGCAATTTCAAAGGTGGGAGGGGCTTTCCGCTCTAGTACGCTCTTTTGGCTACCGCGACGCCGGGCCTCATCATCGCCCAGCGTGACGGACTGAATCCCCCCCACCAAGTCAGATAGCGTCGGATTCTTGATCAGGTTTTCTAGCTGATTGCCGTGGGCGGTTCCGACGAGCTGCACGCCTCGTTCTGCGATCGTCCGGGCTGCAGTAGCTTCCAACTCGGTACCAATTTCATCGATGACGATAACTTCCGGCGTGTGATTTTCTACCGCTTCAATCATGACTTGGTGCTGCAGCTCAGGTTTGGCAACCTGCATCCGCCGGGCTCGACCAATCGCAGGGTGAGGAATATCCCCATCGCCAGCAATTTCGTTAGACGTGTCGATAATGACCACTCGCTTCTGCAAGTCGTCGGCTAGCACACGGGCAATTTCTCGGAGTGCCGTGGTCTTACCCACGCCAGGTCGCCCCAACATCAAGATGGATTGGCCCCGCTCGACCAAGTCTCGAATCATGCCAATGGTGCCAAATACAGCTCGCCCAACGCGACAGGTCAAGCCAATGATTTTTCCTGACCGGTTACGGATAGCACTGATTCGGTGCAGCGTTTGTTCGATGCCAGCGCGATTGTCGCCGCCGAAATAGCCCACCCGCTCAATACAGGCATCTACATCAGCTTGCGATACAACCTCATCCGAGAGATATTCAGCTCCTGAAGGAAAACGGGCCTCGGGTCGCCGACCCAAATCCAGAATGACTTCGACTAACTGATCAAACTGCTCATGCTGAAGAATCTGATCCGCAATATTCGACGGTAGGATCGACAAAAGCTGATGGAGGTCATCGTGGTTAACAGCTGTATTGGGCTCTAGCGCATCAGTCTCGGAGGGGGCAATGTCGGGAACGGGAGAGAGCTTGGCAGAAGCAAGGGACTGTGAGTCGTTTGGAATGACCATAGCCGAATAAAAAATCTACTCGAATGACGATGGATAACGGCAACCGCTGTGAATCTCTACTGCTGGTAGCTACGGGGTGCCAACCTGTTGTAGAGATTGCGTGGAGCGAGAGCTCGAGGCTGTTTTAAGCGGGCTTATGAGACTCTGAGCAATCTGTACAGCTTGAGTCAGATCAGCAGGAAAGGTTTCTAGATGATTTGTGGCATGGTAGGGGGCCTTTGGATGGTTTGCAAAGGCAGACGCAGACTCTGATTCCGTAAAAGATAATGTGTCCAATAGGGGACTCATTAGATGCCGGGCGTAGCTGCCATAGGCAATTCCTCCAAAAATAGGCTGAGTACTTCCTGGTTGCTGGATCAAACCAGACGGCAAGGTCGAATGAACGTTGGGTCCAAGCTGCAAATCCTGAAGCTTCAAAACGGTATGGGCGTTTGTTCCCCCTGCTAGTTGTACGAAACCTGGTGGGCCTGCTTGCAGCATTCTTTGAGCAAATTTAATTGTTGCGTGCGTAGTTCCCTTGCCAATGTCGCCGCTCATGGGCCGTCCGTCTGTCTGCCAGATCACAGGAATTGATATAGGTTGTATATCTCTGTGGATGTGCCAGAGATAGTCAATAACATCATCGCCGTTAGGACAGCTTACGGAAATCAACTTTAACTGGTCTAAATAGGGTCGGATTGTCGCCCATAAAGCCATGAAGGCATCGTATCGACCGACTTGAGTATGCAGCTCAACAGCGTCTACCTTATGCAGCAGTTGCGGCGCGATCGCTTCAATTGCGGTTGCCCGTGTAACCGTATCGATATGCTGAATAGGGCAAACGGGTAAGCAGCGACCGCAGCCATAACACCGGTCTTCAATCACACCTGGCAAGACCGTATGGAAGGCGATCGCCGCTGTCGGACAGATAGCTTCGCAGGGTCGAGGACAATCAGCTGGACAGGTCGCTGCGTCAAATACTGCTTTGCGGAAATGAGGATCTTCACCATCACTGAAACTCACCATCAAAAGGGGACGTTCAGCGGGTAAATATGTCTCTGTAAAAGGAGCTAATTCTTCAGTTTGCCGGAGACGAGAAATGACTTGAAACGCCTCAACTACGGCTTCAACCACAGCGGGATCAGCAGCGACGTCAATACAGTCCGCACCGGCTAGGCCGTAGGCAAGGGCCAAATTACGGATGGCAGGAAGGTGTTGATAGCTGGCACCACAGATGAGTTTAAACCAGCGGCCTTCCTTCAGGGACTGCAAGGGTTGATAATGGATACTCACCCTCTTATGCTAATAGCTTCCTTGAAAATTTTGCGAGGATCTTGCTAGTTATTCATACCCCCGAGTATATTGCCGCAAATATGCTACCAAGGAAAGCGATTGTAACTTTTAGTAAATGACTGCTCTTTTTTCCCAGAGAAACCAACTTTTTTGGGGGAAAGGTTTGATCGACACAATGCGGTAGAAGGGTGGTTGGGTGGCAGGGTAGATGTGTGATGAGGTTCTGGGTTCTGGGTTCTTCGTCATCGTTTGGTCGTTGATGATTGCCGGTAGCAATTAGTCATCCGGGTTACCCATTACCCATTACCCACCACCCACTAGGTCTGTTCCCTATTCACTATTCCCTGTTCCCTACTCAGGCTGCCAACTCCTTCTTCAAGGGCTGCCAGCTAAAGCTGCGATCGCCCCCCATTTCCAAGACCACCTTCACATTAGGAATCTGCTGGGGTAAGTCGGTAAGGTAGGCAATCTCTTGTTGAGAGAGGATGTTGCCTTCGATTAGCCAGAGTACGAGTCCCTTCGACTTGGCTGATAGGCTCTCCAAGCGATAGTTGATGATGGGGGGAATGTAGTACCGATAGCCGACGGCTGCCGATTGTCCAGTTGTTTTTTTACCCAGGTGAGCCGGACGTACACCATGGACATCTGTCAAATAGGCAGACAGGTCACCCAGTCCTTTGACGGTCAGGTTAATCGATTCGTAGCCTGCCGCCCTCAGCCGCCGCTGATAACGGCCCTCAAAACCACCTTCCAGAGGCATTCTGACAGCCAGTGCGCCTGCCGATTCCAAGTCCTTTATGAACCGCTTGCCAGTAATGAGCAGTGCCATAGCCTTCCTTCAACTCTGCCTAAGATGAATTTCCTTAAAGATACCCTACAGCAGCCACTGCTAGGTGCCATGTCTCCCAAGAACGACATGCCGTCCCCTGTTCTCTGTTCCCTGTTCTGCTCTTCGAGACGGTAGGCATTGGATTATCGGTGAGGTGTTGATAGGCTGTCGTACAAATCAATTCCCACCCTATTCCCGGTTACAAAATCTCCACCGTCCCCGCCGCACCATCCAACCGTACACGCTGACCATCCTGAAAGCGCTGCGTGGCTTCTGTTACATCCATCACGGCTGGAATGCCATACTCCCGGGCCACGATCGCCCCATGGGAAAGTCGACCTCCGACTTCAGCAATAAGTCCGCCTGCCCTTGCGAGTAAAGGAGCCCAACCCGCATCGGTGTAAGGCACGACCAAAATGGTGCTGCGGTTGATGTCTTCTACTGCTTGCAGGTTCTTTAGCACCCTGACAGTCCCTTCTATCTGCCCTGGACTGGCTGCAATGCCCTGAAAAGACTGACTGCCTGATTGAGGGGTAGGGGTATAACGAGCCAAATTGGGGGGTTCATTGCCGTAAACCAGATAGGGAATCGGATCGAGCATTTCATCTTGCTCGTAACGATAACGGCGGGCGGCGACCACAGCAGTGAGGTCACCTGGCAGATGTTCATCACTTTGGGTGAGCTGCGATCGCACTTCCACATAGTTCAGAAAGAAAATGTCCTTCTCTGCTCTTAGCCAACCGGCCTCGATCCCGCGCGCTTCTAGGGCAACGAAACATCCCCGCAGTTCAGCCAGCAGGCGGCTGTACACTTCTGTAACCTGGCCTTTAAGATGCAGCCGTCGTTGGATCATGGCCTGCTTTCGGGTGGAAGCTGGTGCCGACTGAGCAGACGCTTTGGGGGGCGAGGAGGACAGCACAAACTGGGCAAACAGCTCCCGCACTGGGTACGGTGCTTCTTGCCAGGTAGGAACAGCAATATCCGTTCCTACTTCACTGAGATAGCCGTAGCGTTCCAAAAACTGATTGAACTGGTCAATAACCGTAGATCCGTCCTTGTTTTCAGCTAACTCAGCAAAGAGGGAAGCAGCATTGGTAATACGTTCCAGTTTTGCTTCCGACAGTAGGGTACGAGCACCTGTCGCTAGCTGATTTAATTCGTTGAGCGAGGCAACTTCTGGGTTTTGGCTAGCATCCAGTACCGCATCCGGTACTTTAAAGATCGCTTGACGAATGGCCAAGCTGAGGGGAGCGAGGATGCTGTAATAGGTAGCCCGCTGCAGAGCCGCCAGAATTTCTTCAATGCGGCTGAGAATGGCCTCCGGAGGCAAACTTGCTGTGGGCGTGTATTGGATTTTCTGCAGCAGTGGGTCAAATTGCTGTGTGCGATCGCGCTCAAAATCCTGCCCTAAGCGCCATTCACGTCGCGCCAGTCGCAGTAGACCAGGAATATTGCGGAAGG
>JBCBJE010000262.1:0-6927 GCA_038523735.1 Cyanobacteria bacterium J06626_18
ATCCCAATGTGTCGGCCATTTATCCCCCGATCGCGCAGTTTGGATTTCGGCTGCTGGCCAGCCTAACGCCCTCCGTCCTGCTGTTTAAGGCTGCATTTGCCGTCGCTGATCTGGGCATTTGCTGGCCAGCAGCCGAAATCCAAACTGCGCGATCGGGGGATAAATGGCCGACACATTGGGATGGTTCATCAGTCCCCACCATTCCGTCCTCAGCGGAACCAGGATGTCAGCATCGGGGGGTTGGGCGTAGGGGCTAAACCCTTGGGTTTGGATATAGCCCTCCCAGAGATAACGCCAAATGTCATCACCGGGATACATGGCGAGTAAGAGCAAGCGGGTAGCGATCGCTACGCCCCAAAACCAGATTGCCGTCACCGACTGCAGCCGCCAAGTCAGTAAAAAACCAGCTCCCATAAAGCCTATGCCCCACCAAAACTGCGGCACGGCAGTCGGTTCGTTGATGAAGTCGCCGTGAGGGAGGCTCCAAATGCTGCCGAAGATGAGGAGAAAGGTGCTGAGGAAGAGGAGTGTGTGGTTTAGCCAATTGGGGATTGCGGACCTGACATCACCATCGGTGTGTAAAGACGCGAAATTTCGCGTCTTTACATCGTGAGGGGAGAATAGGTCAGGCCGACAAGCTATGGCAGTGTGCGTCTTTACATCGCGGGGGCAGGCTAGGTCAGTCCGGCAGGTTAGGACAGTGCGGGCATATAGGGTGGCGAGGGTGGTGAGGATGATGGTGCCAGCTTTAAAGCTGCCGGAGAGGGTACCGGAAATTTTGGACTGGCCGCCTTGGCGGGGACGATAGTTGACGGGAAGTTCGCAGATGCGGAGTTCGCACTCGACAGCGCGGGCTTGCATTTCGACGGTCCAGCCGAAGCTGCGATCGCGCATCGCAATCTGTTCCAGTGCCTTGTGTCGAATCAGCCGCAGCGGTCCCAGGTCGTGATACTGATAGCCCCAGCCCCAATCAATCAGCGTGGAGGCTAGCCAGTTGCCGAAGTTCTGCACAGGCGTCAGGTTGGCGCGTCCAGCAGTGGTGCCGCGTCGATTGCCCAGAATGAAGTCATAGTCTGCCCGGTGCAAGAGAAGTTCGGGGAGCTGACTGAGGTCGTCGCTACCATCAGCATCACAAAAAAGAATCCACTCAATTGCGGGCTCAATGTTCTGCAATCCTCGCCAGCAGGCTTGACCATAGCCCTTGATAGGTTCATGGATGACTTCGGCTCCGGCGTCAGCGGCAATTTGGGGGGTGCGATCGCGGCTGCCGTTATCCACTACACGAATCCGCGACAGCCCCACTGCCTGAAGTTCCTGGACAACCGTACCAATCGTGGCCGCTTCATCCAGTGCCGGAATAATCACCAAAATGGTGTCTAAAGAGGTTGCCTGCACCGTCATTGCTCATCCCATACAAAGCCACCTCATTGAATAGGATGTAGCTGAAATGCTGCTGAGAAGAATCGCCTCATGATTCCACGCAAGCGCCTTGATATTGGATGGACCGATCTTCTAGCTGGAGCACAATTTTGTCTCTGGTCAGAACGTTCCGAGCATATTGAACAACGTCTCAAGCAGGTCTGGTGTGACACAACTAGCGCTAGCCTTATGAGCTTGTCAGTGCGGAGTGGATTTGATGCCCTTCTCCAAACGCTGAACTTTGAGCCCGGCTCAGAGATTCTCGTTTCAGCCGTAACCATTCGGGGCATGACGCGCATCATCGAAGCGCACGGTCTAGTCCCCGTCCCGATCGATGTCGATTTTACGCGGCTGTCGGTTCGCCCTGAGGCCATGGCGAAGGCGGTGACCGAACATAGCAAAGCGATTCTCATAGCTCATCTGTTTGGAAGTCGGATGGCCATGGAGCCGATTCTTCAGTTTGCTCAAGCACACCAACTGTTGGTTATTGAAGATTGCGCGCAGGCCTACGCAGGCGACGGATATTGGGGACATTCCCTAAGCGATGTGAGTCTATTCAGTTTTGGACCAATCAAGACGGCGACGGCACTGGCAGGCGGTGTACTGTTGTTCCGCAATGCAGCGCTCTGTGAAGCGGTGCGGGCTCACCAGGATACTTGGCCGGTGCAGAGTCAGTGGCGCTTTCTGGCTCGCACCACCAAATATGCACTGCTGATGCTGCTCTCTTATCGCATCCCCTACAGCCTATTCGTGGCACTCTGTTCGCTTCTTCAGATAAACCGCGATCGCCTCATCAGCAATAGCGTTCGTGGGTTTTCGGGAGATGCCTTTTGGCAAAAAATTCGCCAGAGGCCATCGGCAGCTCTCCTGGCGCTGCTAGAACGTCGGCTTCAGCAATTTGACCCGGTTACCATTACCGAGCGCATCCAATTGGTGGAACAGGTCATCCAATTACAGCCGTCTTGGGAACTGCCGGGACAGCAAGCATTCCGGCATACGCATTGGGTCTTTCCCATTCTGTGCGATGCGCCCGAACACCTAATGGCCTACCTATGGCGTCAAGGCTTCGATGCAACCCGAGGAGGGTCGAGTTTATATGTGGTGGATGCACCCGTAAATCGCCCTGAAACAGACCCTGTAGAAGCAAAGCGTGCATTCCAGCACCTGCTGTACTTGCCCGTTTATGCGGGGCTATCATCACAAGATTTGAACCGGTTGGTAGAAGCAATTCACGAGTGGAATGCACCCGAAAAACAGGCTTCAGTGCTGAATTCCAGCGTCTAAAAGTCTTCGTATCCTTAGGCACTTTGGTGGCCAGGTCGCCAACGCCTCAACCGATGTCCTACAGCTCCCAAAGCAATGATTAGAAGTGCCCGACCTGCAGGCGACTCTGGGACTGTCACGCGATCGCCCACGATCGCCGGCGTACTGTCAGGCGCAACCCGCAGCAGCGTCCCTTGCTCGTAGGCATAGGCCAATTCAATCAGCGCTGGTTCACTAAATGCATCGCTGAGGAAAGTCAGGCCAAACGGGTCACCTTCCGGAGTGTAACCCGAGGGAACCGTGATGCTGGGATAGCCCGGTCTTGCCCCTGAAATGGCCGCAATGTTGTTGGGATAGAGCAGCGCATCTAAATCGAAGCTCTCCAAGAGCACATCCACACCCTCCGTGGCAGTGACGCGAATGCCGGTCTCCAGTGACTCCAGATAGGCAGGATCGCTCAAGTCCCCCTCGGTTTCCAGGGATAACTCAAAAAGTCCCTGCCCAAATGGAATGGCTTCCTCAACATTGGCTTCATTGAAGGCCACAATATCCGCCAGCGTCTCAGCCGGGGCATCTTCGCCCAGACTGGCTAAATAGCCCTCAATGCCAACGTTGAATTCGTAGAACAAGACATCAAAATTCAACGAGAACAGCTCTTCTAAGTTAGGCAGCTCAACCTCGACCAATTCGGCCCCCAACTGCTCCAGACTGTCAAAAGCCTGCTCGGCCAGAGTTAGCTCGTCATCCGACAGAAAACCTGTGAAAAAAGGATCCCGCAATACACCCAGCTTCGTCCCTTCCAACCCGTCGGGATTGAGAAATTGTGTATAGTCCTCAAAAAACTGCCCTTCGCTTGCTGCCGTCGCTGGATCGCTGGGGTCAACGCCTGTGAGTGCTCCCAGCAAAATCGCCGCATCTTCGACGGTGCGCGCAATGGGGCCAGCCGTGTCCTGCGTTGCTGAGATGGGGATAATGCCGTCCCGGCTGATGAGCCCCACGGTGGGTTTGATCCCGACTACTGAGTTACTGCTAGCTGGACTCAAAATTGACCCTGATGTTTCGGTGCCGATCGCGATCGGAGCCAAATTAGCCGCCACAGCCGCCGCCGATCCAGAACTCGACCCGCCCGTATCAAACTCGCCAGGACCATAGGGATTGAGCGTTTGTCCCCCGACGGCACTGAAGCCATTCGGCAAGTCGAAAGCGATGAAATTAGCAAACTCACTGAGGTTGGCTTTGCCCAAAATAATGGCTCCAGCGTCCCGCAACTCTTGAGTAATAAATGCATCATCTGGGGGGATGGAACCCTCTAGAATTAGGCCGCCCGCAGTCGTCGGTAAATCAGCCGTGTCAATGTTGTCTTTAAGCAGGACCGGAATCCCGTGCAGCGGCCCCCGAGGCCCAGCGGTGTCTCGCTCTAAATCCAGCGCCTGAGCAGTTCCCAGGGCATCTGGATTGACTTCAATAATCGAATTCAGCATCAGCCCTTGGTCGTCGTAGACTTCAATGCGATTCAAGTATTGCTGAACTAGATATTCCGAGGTGATTAGTTCAGCCTCGATCGCGGCTTGAATCTCAGGAATCGTCGCTTCGATGAGATTGAAGGTGGCTGCTTTGGCCGGGCGGGTATTGAGTGTGAACGTCGCGATCGGTACAACCGGTAACACGGCAAAGACCGCAAGGGATGTCAGCGATTTCAGCATGCTTTTGTTTCGCAGATGGCTAGCTTCGCCACACCCTAACTGGATCGCCCCGAATGCCGATGTCACAAATTTGACAGACGCCCATGTGCCCTGGTTTTCCCAAATCCCTAATTGACATCCCTCCCCTCAATCGCTTTGCGCGAATACAATGAAGTCACTTGGCACGTTAGTTTTTGAAAATTCCAAAGGCTAAGCCGCTAGCACTGAGACCTGGAACATGTCTCATGACTCACCAGAAAGAAGTCAAGACGCTTGTACTAACGCTCCTAATCACGCTGGGATGTCTGGGAGCGGGTTATCAAATCTTTCGCTCCGTTGAGTCCGCCTCTGAATCTACTCAAGAAGCAACACCTCCAGAAACTGCCGCCGCCCAGGCAGTTGCAGAGAAACCTGCTGAACCAAGCGAGCTGGCGATCGCCCCTGACTTTGACCGTGTCGCTGGTGTCCCCATCGGTTTGTTCAACTACGGTGGTAGCACCACCTGGGCTCCCATTCGCGGCTCAATCGATTTTGAAATTCAGAAAGCACGCCCCGAGTTCCGGCTTCAATACGTACAGCCAGAGGAGGTCGCGCCCTCTAGTCAGGCCGGGTTGGAAATGCTGCTGGAAGGCAAGGTTGCCTTTTCGCTAGCATCGCGCCTGCCTTCCAATAATCTTCTGGAAGAGCTGAAGGCACAGGGACTCAGAATCAGGCTTGTTCCCGTCGCGGAAAGCTTCGATGTTGCTGCCGTTAACTGGTCCTTGCCTCTCTCGGAGCTAACAGTTGACCAATTCAATGCCATTCAGGCTGGCAAGATTAACAACTGGCGTGAAGTAGGCGGTCCCGACTTACCCATTGAGCGGTTCGATCGCCTGGTGAACGAGGCACTGCTGGATACGCGCCCTAACCTGGAGAGCGACAATATTGAGCTATTTACCACCCCTTCGGAGGCGATTCGCAACGTATCGGAAACACCGGGAGGGCTTTATGTTCACACAGCAGCTGTCCTAGTGCCGCAATGTACCGTGAAGACCCTAGCACTCGTTAACTCATCGGGAGAAACCATCATTCCCTACCAAGAACCCCTCGTACCAGCCGCTGACTGCCCAGCCCAACGCAATCAGGTCAATCTCGAAGCCTTGGGTAGCGGCGCCTATCCTCGCCAGTTGAGCGATACGCTTTATGTGGTAATCAACCAAAATGGGGAAGCCGAACAGCAAGCGGGGGAAGCCTACGCCAGCTTCCTCTTATCCGATGAAGGGCAGACACTGTTAGAGCACAATGGCTATCTCCGCATTCGGCAATAACGCGATCGCACCTCCCATGATGCAATCCTCTCCCAATGCCCCCTTCCCAGCAAATCCCGCCCACCCCACTCCCTCGCAGTGGGATAACTTTCTCCAGAACTTGGGCGAATGGCAGGGGTCTTTTACGCGGATGTCATCCCAGGGCGTCATCCAAAAAGACTCGCCCAGTAACCTGGTTTTAGAAGAATCGCCGCAAGGTGCATCGGTTCGCCTCACCCTGCGGCTCTTCGATCCAGAAACCGGTGAAGTGGACTGGGAGCGGGTGCTGGACTTCACCTCCGTGAGTCCCAACATTGTCTATTTTGAGGATGGTGCCTTCTCTAGAGGCGCGCTGCACATTAGCCCTTTTTCGCAAGTAGGCGCTGAGTTTTGCCTGATGGCAGGCGATCGCCGCTTACGCTTGGTGCAACTCTACGGCACCGATGCACACCTCTCACAAGTTACCCTCATCCGAGAAAAACGAGCTGGCTCAGATGCCCCAGAGCGCTCTCCCCTAGTACTGGAAAATTTGCTAGGAACCTGGCAAGGTAAAGCAGTCACCCGTTATGCCGACCACACAACGGTTGAGCGTTATGAGACTCGCTTAGTTTGGAAACGGGAGGGCGATCGCATTACCCGGCATTGGCAGACGCCCCATGAAACCGTTGCCGCGATCGGCCATCACGCTGGTTCAACGCTGTTATTCAATGAAGCGGAACGCCCGATGCAAGTCCTGCTCCTGCCCGATGCCGCCTCGTCAACAACTCCCTTGCAAGTCCCCTCAGGACAGCCCTTCTGCTCCGAAATAGGATGGTTATTAGAACCCGACACCCATCAACGGATTATTCGCAACCACGACACCAACGGCAACTGGATCAGTGCTACTCACATTACCGAATACCGCTCATAGGGCGATGTAGTGAATAAATTTGGGATTTTGGATTTACGATTTTGGACTTCGGCGTGAGTTCAGTCGAACGCTCCGTCGATCGATTGGCATACGCAAGTGCCGAGGAGCTTACGACTTACGGATCGGTCGCCCTCGTTTACGGAATTGGGGTTAGGCCAGAATGGGGTGCTATGCCTTTAATCAAGTTTCTTGTTCCCTAGACTCCTGATTCTCGGCCTGCCCCCGACTTCTGTCTTCTTTCTGTTCCCTATTCCCTGTTTCCTATTCCCTGAAGCCAGAACGTTCTAGACCGAAATGTGTCGCCATCAGCCTCTGGCCTTATGACAAAAGCAGCCAAACCCAATGGATTCGACTGCTTTCAGTAAAT
>JBCBJE010000263.1:0-6918 GCA_038523735.1 Cyanobacteria bacterium J06626_18
GTCCAGGAGAAGCACTTGGTTCCATGGCATCGATCGATTTCGCGTCCCAAGAGCGTGGAACGTTCTCGGCCCATGGTCCTGTCACAGGACTCTACAAAGGCAAAGAATTTTTCGGTGTACTCTACGACTTGTTGAACCCCGACTTGTTTCCGATCGCGGCTGACTGGCTGCGGGGGGACGACCTAGATGAGGCCGACCTCAAAGCCATTAAAGTGAAACAGTCCATCGATTCTGAAGATGCTGCGCAAAAGCTGCTAGCAAACTTTGGCTATATTTCCAGCGCGACACTCCCAATCGTGCTGTGCTTCGACAATCTGGACAACATCCCCCTGCGCCCCGATCAGCGGCCTGATTTACAAGCTCTCTTCGATGTGAACTCCACACTTCACAACGAGAAGGTGAGCAATTTCTTAATCTTGATCAGCGTGATTATGAGCACTTGGCAACAGCACAAAGGTGGTGTCCAACCGGCTGACAGAGCCCGCATCGACCAGTCTTTATCCCTGCGCTCCATTACGCTGGACCAGGCAGCGGCGTTGTGGAAATTGCGGCTAGCGCCTTTGCACAAGCAAACGAGCCCTAAGCCAGAAACTGCGATCGCCCCCCTCACTCGCGAATGGCTGGAGTACAAGTTCCCGGGTGGACGAACCCTGCCCCGCAACACGCTGATGCTAGGTCAACAGCTGATTGAGCAATACCAGCGTGATGGCGAACTCCGTCTTCCTAACGACCAGACCATTCCACCGCCGCCACCGCCCCCCTCACCGGCCCAAAATCAAGCCGCCAATTTTGTGCTGATGTGGCAGCGCGAACTTCACAAAGCTCAGGACCGCGTGACGCGCATTGTGCAACGATCTTCACCCGAACTGATCCGTGACCTTTGGGAAGTGTTGAGTGCCTTGGAGGTGACCGATCTAGAAGCTCCATTTCTCACTGGCACTAAATATTCGGCCTATTCTCTGCGCTATTGCCAGTCCGCGCGGGTGGGGATTGTGTGGAGCGAAGACCGCCATATGACCAGCTTCTACTATCTGATGCGGGCCTGTGAGCGGACCCTTGAGAAAAATGGGTGCGATCGCCTTTACCTCATCCGGGCTGCCAATATCAGTCAACCTCAGACGAAGGGGTTTCAGCTCTATCGCCAAATCTTTGCCTACGCCAACTACCTGCACATCGAGCCCGATCTCGTCTCAGTACAGTATTTGGAGACTTATCACAGTTTGGTGAATGCGGCAGCAGGTGGCGAACTCGTCGTTGGTCGGACGACACCCACAATAGAAGACTTGCAGCGCCTAGTGCGTCGGACAGGCGTTCTGAATCATTGCCCATTGCTGCAGGAATTAGAGGTAGTACCAGAAACGGACAACTTCTCTGAAGCCGGGGTTGATGAGGATGCATTGACCCGTCCCCGCCGTACCCAATCGCTCACAGAGACCGCCCAGCAGTATGTCCTGAATTTGATGGCAACTCAGCAATTTGTGGGCCTGCCAATGCTAGTGGAGACGGTGCGATCGCAGTTTCCTGACCTGGCAAACGGAACCGTACAGAAGATTATCGACACCCTGATAAGGGGTAAGCATTTAACTATAGTGGATCCTGCTGCGTCGCCAGAGGAACAGATTGTTTGTCTCGCTTCTGAGGATGAGGGGTAGGGCGATGGGGCGATGGGGCGATGGGGAAACTTCCTGGGGGCCAGGTTTGGCTGATCGCTACATAGACCCATTCAATCTCCTTCGCTCAACACCTGCCCAACTCTGTTTGCCAACCGACTAATAACGAGTAGCCAACCAATAACAAACAACCAAGAGCTAACAGCGAATAACCAAGAACCAAAATCAAAGTAACTCTACAGTCGGTAAACATATCTGAAATTTTTGGGATATTCTCTGTTCAATGTTATTACTGAATCCATTCCGTGTGAGTGTGGGGTGAGTTAACAACAGCCATGCAGTTAATCCGAGAGGAAATTTCAGTCGCCACAAATACATCTCATGAAAAATTATATTTTCTTAATATTCTGTTACCCTGAAGTCTAGGTGCTCTCATAATTGCTGAGTTTTTCTCATCGAAAGCGGTGTGTTCTCGGTATTTTGAGTGCCTCCCAAAGGTACTTTGCATCGGTATAGCAATGGTTCAAGCCAAGTCGCATCCATCCTCACTTGAGAATTCTCAGCTGCTCGCCGCGCCGCCGTCCGCGCCGCCGAATCAGTCGTTTCCATCTCCCGATTCAGGGGCTTCTCAAGCCCTGAGATCTTCAGAAGGTCGGTCTACGCCACGCCCGATAACACCGCTCGGAATTCTGGTTCAGCAAATTGAGGCGACTGTAGCAATCGCCGAGAAATCTGAGATTTCGTCACATCTGTTAACATCGCTGCGCCAAGTCCAAGCCTTGGCAGCGGGTCTTGACCCCTATTTGGAGCAATGTACAACGTCTGAATCGCCAGCTCTGAGGCATTTAGCACAAGAAACAGCAGCCGAAGATTGGAGTCAGCGCTTTGCCGATAAAGAGACTGTGCGCCAGTTAGAACAAGAAATGCTGTCGGGCCATATTGAGGGTCAAACGCTTAAGCTATTTGTCCACATGACTAGAGCCAAGCGCATTTTAGAGGTCGGTATGTTTACCGGCTATTCAGCTTTAGCCATGGCTGAAGCTTTACCAGAGGATGGATGCTTGATCGCCTGTGAAGTGGATACCTATGTGGCTGATTTTGCCCGTAGCTGTTTTGATGTATCCCCTCATGGTCACAAAATTCAGGTGAAGGTTGCGCCGGCCCTGCAAACGTTGAAGACTCTGGCCGAAGCTCAGGAATCCTTCGATATGGCGTTTGTGGACGCTGATAAACAAGAATATATGGACTACTTTAAGTTGCTGATCGATGGCAACTTGGTGGTGCCGGGTGGTTTTATCTGTGTCGATAACACTCTGCTGCAGGGGCAACCCTATTTGCCGTCTTCGCAACAAACGCCTAACGGGGCAGCGGTTGCTGACTTTAATCGACTCGTTGCTGCTGATCCTCGGGTAGAGCAGGTGCTACTGCCACTCCGGGATGGCCTGACCCTCATTCGGCGCAAAATCTAATGAAAGCGATCGCTTCGCGGTGGCCTCGTATGGCTGCTTTGCTCCAGAATTTAGCTGCTCTCTTGTTGCTGACAGCGGTCTTGCCCTTCAACCTCATCGTTGTGATGATGGCACTTGTATGGAGGGGGATTACAGTGCCTGGGCGATCACGTCCGGTCGCGAGTGTTCCCCAGCGAATTCTGATTACAGGCGGTAAAATGACCAAGGCGCTGCAGTTGGCCCGGTCCTTTCACCGCACGGGGCATACTGTTGTCTTGGTGGAAACGCATAAATATTGGCTGTCGGGGCACCGCTTTTCCAATGCTGTAGACCGTTTCTACACTGTGCCTGCACCAGAAAAAGGTGCTGATGGCTACACTCAAGCGCTTCTGGAGATTGTTCAGCGCGAAAAAATTGATGCTTTTATTCCCGTCTCTAGTCCAGTTGCGAGCTACTACGACGCGATCGCCGGTGAGCAGCTCGCAGCCTATTGTCAGGTCATTCACTTTGCAGTCGGTGTGACGCAGCTGTTGGATGACAAATTCCAACTGTGTGACAAAGCGGAGGCGCTTGGACTAGCGGCTCCGCGAGTATTTTTGATTACTCAGCCAGAGCCGATTCTTGACTTCGTGTTTCCTGCCGATGGTAGTCAATACCTGCTGAAAAGCCTCCGCTATGATTCGGTCTCCCGATTAGACATGACCCGCTTACCATTTCCAGGGATGGCAGCTTATGTCAAATCGCTGCCCATCAGCGCTGAGAATCCCTGGGTGATGCAGGAATTCATTACCGGACAGGAATACTGCACTCACACCACGGTTCGGCATGGCAAAATCCGACTGCACTGCTGCTCGGAATCCTCCCCTTTTCAGGTGAACTACGCGCATGTGGATAAGCCTGAAATCTATGCCTGGGTCGAAAAATTTGTGGGTGCGCTGAACCTCACAGGACAAATTTCTTTTGATTTTATTCAAACCTCAGATGGGACGGTCTATCCCATTGAGTGCAATCCCCGCACCCATTCGGCCATCACGATGCTCTACAACCATCCTGAGCTGGCGGATGCTTACCTGAGCGATCGCGCGCTGCAACATGCAACGCCCATTACCCCATTGCCCGGCAGCCGTCCTACCTACTGGCTTTATCACGAACTCTGGCGGCTAACGAGCGTTAAGAACTGGTCCGACTTTCAACAACGGTTGCAGACTATTTTACGGGGCACCGATGCCCTTTTCCAGCTGGAAGATCCCTTGCCCTTCCTCACGGTTCCTCATTGGCAAATCGCCTTACTGCTGTTGGATAACCTCCGCAAGCTCAAGGGCTGGGTGAAGATTGACTTCAATATCGGTAAGCTCGTCGAAATCGGAGGTGATTAATCATGCCAAAACTCCGAGTATTGCATCTGGTAGGTTCCGCGCAGGACGACTTTCACGGCGACTTGTCACGTCTGTATGCTCAAAGCTGCCTGACCGCAACAGCGGATACAGCCCGTTATGAGTATCACATTGCCTACGTCACGCCTGACTGCTGCTGGCGCTTTCCTGTGTCGCTCAGTGATACCGATATTGCCGCGGCTGAGCCCATGTATTTAGCGGATGCGATCGCAACGTTAGAGGCAAAAAACATTGATGTGGCATTGCCCCAAATGTTCTGCATACCAGGGATGACCCAGTACCGCAGCCTGTTGGACCTCATCGGCATTCCCTATGCGGGCAACGCTGCCGAAGTGATGACACTGACAGCCGACAAAGCTAAAACAAAGGCGATCGTGGCTGCTGCGGGCATCAAAGTTCCCTACGGTGAGCTGCTCCGTCCCGGTGACATGCCAACCCTGCGGCCTCCCGTTGTCATCAAACCTACCAACGCCGACAACTCGATGGGCGTAACCTTTGTCGATGACATGGCTAATTACGATGCGGCCTTGGCAAACGCCTTCCGATATGCGTCCGAAGTGCTTGTAGAGACCTATATCGAGCTGGGTCGCGAAGTTAGGTGTGGCATTCTCTGTCAAGGGGATAGGCTCGTTGGTTTACCGCTTGAGGAATATGGTGTAAGCGAAACAGATCATCCCATTCGTGGCTACGCCGACAAGCTAAAACGCGATGCATCGGGAACCTTGGGCTTCGCAGCCAAAGAAAAAGACAAATCTTGGATTGTCACTCCCACCGACCCAATAACTGAGCGGGTTCATGCGATCGCCAAGCAATGCCACCAAGCCTTAGGCTGTCGTCACTACAGTCTGTTTGACTTTCGCATCGATGCTCAAGGCCAGCCCTGGTTCTTAGAAGCTGGCCTGTATTGCTCTTTCTCACCCTACAGCGTGGTATCTACCATGGCGCGCGCTGCAGATATGCCGCTGCCGGAATTGCTGAGAACGGCGATCGCTCAGGCACTTTCTGAAAGGTAGAAGGGTAGATGGGTAGAAGGGTGGATGGGGGAAGAAAATCTGTAAGGACGAGGCATTTGGCCTGTATTCTTACTACAGTCGAGGCTCTACGCTCCAAATGCCTCGCCCCAACTCAATCAACCACCAACGAAGAACGAAGAACGAAGAACCAAGAACGAACAACGAAGAACCGACAACGAAGAACGAAGAACGAAGAACAGTTAATTCCCTGCTCCCTATTTCCTCACCCCTTTACGCCTGCTGGCTGTAGTTCACGCGCTTCGGTTATAGACTTTTCCAGCGCGTCGGGTTTTTCTGTTGCGATCGCTTGTACAGCGCCTTGGCTAGTCTTGGCAAGCAGTACACCGCCCAAAATCAGGGCAAACGTGCTCAGGTTTACAAGGCTCAGGCTTTCGGCAAAGACGAAGTAGGCGAAGACAGCGGTTAGCGCTGATTCCATCAAGAGCACCACATTTACAAAGGTGGAAGATAGATAGCGGAGGACGTATACGACAAGGCCATGTCCTAAGGCTTCACAGACAATGGCTAAGCATCCTACAGCTAACCAACCCGAGAAAGAAAGGGGAAGGATAGGCCCTTGTTCTATCAGGACGATGGGCAGCATCACTAACAGCCCGATGAAACAGCGCCAGAAAAGAATGTTGTGGGCGCTCAGACGGGTCCTGAGTTTTTCGATAATGAGGCAACTGGCTGCATAGAACACAGCTGATAGCAAAGCTGCGGCATCACCAATCGCGGCGGCTGCCTCGCCAACGCCGTGGCCTGAGGCAAGGGTGGATAAATCATCCAGACCGAGTGTGATGGCACCTGCCAGGGCGATCGCCATACCCGCAATAAACCGGCGATCGAACCGCTGCCCGAACATCAGCCACCCACCCAGAAAAGTGAAAATTGGCGGCATGTTTGCCATCAAGGTCGCTTTGACGGCGCTGGTTTGAGTCAAGGACCACGTCCAGAAGAAGCGCCCGGTGACATGGATGATCGCGACCAATACGAGCAGCAAAATGACTTTGACAGACAAGTTATTCTCTACTAAGGAAGTTGCCTCCGAAGTCTCTTCCGGCTTGGGGTTGCGTAGTTCACTGAAGCCATTCCAAGCGCCAAAAATGATTGTGGCAATCCAAAGCCGGTTGAATAGTGTCGCATTAGCGCTAATGTCTGCCAGCGATACTTTGACAAAAATAGCCGTCAACGATAAGGAAACAAGCGCAATAAAGAGCAAGCAAAAAGCCAGTGCAGGTGTTTCTTTGGTTTCTGGTTGAGCTGAACTAAGAGAGCTTCCTACCATGATTTATTGATGTGTAAATCGCATAAGTTTTAAGCCGGTTGGAGGCAGGCTGAAGGCCAGCGAATTTTCCAGAAGCAATATAGATGGGTTTAGTAGATGTATGAAACGGATAATCGAAACAGTATTTTTTGGGCTGAATCAGTAATTTGCTTCCCAAAACACTGA
>JBCBJE010000264.1:0-6886 GCA_038523735.1 Cyanobacteria bacterium J06626_18
GATAATTTTTCTTTCTACTTGTCTATTTGGCATCGCTTTTTAAGGTTTTGTGCTTATGACTTGGGCATTTCTAATTAGTAAGATTGAAAACCTTAATCTTCAGGTGTAGTCGCTCTGTTGGAATTGGGGATTCATTGAGAAACTTTGTTCCTGTCCCAAGGTGAGAGAGAATCTGAAACGGAAACACCGAGACGGGAGTGTGAGGGGCATGGTTTCAAGAGTGCAACGGATCATTGTGGTGTTACTGATGGTCATTGGCTTAGGGGTAACCAGTTGTGGTGGCGATCGCAATGCACCGGCTGTGCTGCTCGCAGGTGACGAAGCCACTATGGCGACCAATCGTCTTGTCGGCGCGATCGCCGAAGTGTCTCCACCCGAGCGCATCCAGCAACTGAAGCCCTTTTTAGACGTGTACGAGCCGCAGGTCCGCATCATCTCGCCCCGTGACAACGACCGACTCGAAGACACGACGATTACCGTCGAACTACAGGTCAGGGATTTTCCTATATATAAGGATGCCGATTTGGGGTTTGGTCCCCATGTGCATGTTTTCTTGGACGATCGTCCCTACGAGGCTGTGTACGGTGCAACTGAATCACTGACCTTTACTGACCTCGCGCCTGGGACGCACACTCTACGCGCGCTAGCGGTTCGGCCCTGGGATGAAAGCTTCAAAAATGAGGGAGCCTACGATCAGGTTACTTTTGACGTATTCACCGCTTCGCCTCAAAACGATCCTGATGACAGCCAGCCGCTATTAACCTACGGCCAACCTCAAGGAAGCTATGGGGCGGAGCCGATTATGCTGGATTTTTATCTCAAGAATGCGCCGCTCCATATTGTGGCTGAGAATGACGAGGCGATCGCGGATTGGCGTCTCCGCTGCACCATCAATGGCGAATCCTTCGTCTTTGACCGCTGGCAACCCATTTACTTAAAAGGATTTCGTCCCGGCAAGAACTGGATCAAGCTGGAAGTCATTGATGAAAACGGTGGCCTCATCGACAATGCTTTCAACACAGGCATCCGTGTTATCGATTACACACCAGGCGGCGATGATGGCCTTGCTCAACTGGTGCGCGGCGAAATTTCCCTATCGCAAGCGAAAGTACTGGTTGATCCAAACTATGTACCGCCTGCCCCTACTGAAGAAGTCTCACCTGTAGAGGCCGCACCGGAGGAAACCGTTCCTAAGAAGGAAGTCCCTGAAGCACCCATTGAATTTGTACCCGCTCCTGCTCCTGAAGTCCCAGCGCTAACCGACGAGTCCGAAACGACTGAAGCAACGGAAGAGCCTAAGGCGATTCCCACAGAAGACCGATCCGAACCAGAGCCTGCTACTGGGGAAGCAGGCGAGGAGCCAAGTCTCGACATATCCGCTCCTGAGGAAAACGAATTGGACACCTTGCCCGAATCTACGGAAGATCAGTTCGATAGCACCGTTACTGAGCCAGCGGTTGAAGAACCTGCTCCTGATACAGTGGAGCGCGCCGAGGAGGATGAGGCAGAAGGCGGTGCGATCGCGCCCGACCTGAAGATTGAGAATCAACCGTCAGTAGTGGATGAGGATGCCACTGATGCACTCGAAACACCTTCTCCTGAAAGCTCAGCCGATAGCCTAGAGCGATCGGCTGAGCCACCTACCGCCCCTACAAATGAAAGTCCAGATACTTCCCTGGAAGACGGTGATGTTGTAGAGCCAGACGACAACTTCTCAACACCGACGGTAAACATTCCCGAAGCCGAGCCTGATTCAGAGGCTGAAGCTGATAGTGAGAATGCGCCCGCCCCAGCGAACACGGAAGCCGAGTTTGACTTCATCTAATCGAAACCCCAGAAGCGAGGGATTTTCAAAAAACCTCGCTTCTAGAACTCGAACCTACACGTTGGTATCTGGTACAACAACGCCTGGTAGCGCATTCAACTCAGAATCACTGGGCGGATCGCCCCCAAAGACATCCACCGTACGCGCTAAGGCTCCTGTGAACCCAGCGTTGTAGTCGAGCGCAACCTCATTTGTGATGTAATTGTTGCGACTATCTTCGTAGGCAAAGTCATTCGGTTTGTCAGGTCCGCCAACCAGTGCCCCATAGAGAATGTGCTCGTTGGGACCCGGCTTATTGAGATCGCTACCGGCAGCTCGATGGTGAGGCTGCTGCGGTGAATTCTCGCCAAAGCCGACCACATAGCTCGAATTTCGCGGATTATCGCCCAACAGATAGTCGATTGTGGACTCAGACAAATCGCTGAATTTGCCGCCCGGATCATTGACCGTATCCGCGTAGACCCCAGCTGCAAACGCGGTATTGGCCGCATACCGGTTCGACCCCCACTGACGGAGCCAGCGCAAACCGCCATCGGTGACTTGGATGCCGTTCTTCCCTTCAACCCAAGAATTCAACCAGCCTTCAACGTCTTGCTGATAGCTTTGTTTGCCGGTTTCTTGGGCTAGAAGAACTGCAGCACCATGGGCCTTATCATCCCAGCTAATCGTTTCGCCCTGAGCCAGTCCACCAATCTGATTCTGGTAAACCGACTCCGCTTTCTGCAGATATGAGTTTTTGCCGGTTGCCTTGTACAGCCAAGCCGCTCCCCAGGCGAGTTCGTCGTTATAGCCACTCCAGGAGTTATAGAACGTCTGAGCATTGGGAATAGCGTCAGAGTATTTGCCTCGGTAGGTATCGGCAAACTCATAGAGCTGCTCAGCATTTTCGAGAAGCTTGTCGGCATAAGCTTTATTTGTAGGCCGAAAGATGATCGAAGCCGATGCTAGAGCTGCAGCGGCCTCTGCTGCGAGATCAGTCCCCGGATTCTGCCGATCAATTTTGAAGGAGGGGCGCTCCATCGTCATTTCCTCGGGCGGTCCCCAGTAGCTATGGTCTACAAACCCGTCGGCAACTTGGCCCCAAAATTCCTTTGTGCCATTGGCATCGGTGACGTGGGCGTTGAGGATGTAGTCAGTACCCCATTTGATCGCGTCCAGCGCCTCATCCAGCTGGCCGATCTGGCTGTAAGCGTCGCGATATTCTTCGACGCCCCAGCTCAGCATGGTCATGGAGGACGCCATGGGGAAGCCGAACTTCACATGGTCACCTGCATCGTAGTAGCCACCGCTGAGATCGCGACCTACATCAGCACCGTCATTCACTGCTGAGTCGCCCCGCCACTCAATGCGGTTGTCGTCTGGTAGCGGTCCAGAGCGCTGGGCTTCGTAAAACAGGAATGATTTCTGCAGTGCTTCGGCGTAATTGAATTGCCCGGTGGACGGGTTAGGACTGGGGTCAGGATCCGGCGTTGGATCGGGGTCAGGATCCGGATCCTGACCGGGGTCGGGATCTGGTGCTGGTTTAGGATTTGGGTCTGGTGTTGGGTTGCCCTCAACGGGAATCAGCTCGACGTAGTTGAGATTGAAGCGATCGCTCTCCATATCCAGACGTAGCGTATGCTCACCCTCCGTCAGCGTCACTTGCTCACCCGTGACCGTGGTCCAATCTTGCCAGTTGCCGGTGCCATCAAACGTGAGTGTGGTGTCTTGCCCGTTAATGGCCGCCTTCATAGAGAAGGGTCCCGCTTGTTTGGAAGCAACCCGAGCAGCCAGCGTATAGGTACCGCTTGCCGTAATATCAACATCGTAGGTTAGCCATTCACCGGCATCGATCCAACCAACGTTGTAGCCGCCGCCAGTATCCGAGGTAGCCTCCAGATCGACGCCATCGTTGCGATAAGCTTTGCCAGTATTTCCCTTCGTTTTATCGGAGTAGTCTGTGTAATCTTCGGCTTCAATGCGGATTGCATCGTTCAGCGCTGGTGCTGGATCAACGGGGTCTGTGGGTGGCTCGGGGTCAGGCGTTGGTGCTGGGGAGTTTGTTTCTCTTACACCATCCAACTCCAGATTTGTGACTTCGATCTTTGAGTCACTGGCTTTGCTACCGTTGAAGCCGATTGAAATGCTGTTGCCAGGAGCGATGGTTTTACCCCAGCCAGGGCTGCCGATGACGTATGACCCGCTATCCTCATTCAGGATTTCGCCGTTCCATAGATTGGTGATTTCAAAAGGTGCTTCAAATGTCAGCTGCGACCACGTTATCGGTTTGTTGCTGACGTTGGTGATCACGAGGTTGGCCGTAAATCCGGTTGCCCAATCGTTCGCGACGATTAAATCAGCTGTATACATGAATCTCCGTTTGACGTTCTAAAACTGAGTCGGCAATTGATGTGCAGGCAGCTTGGTCTGCTGCGATCGCTAACCCTGGATCGCAGCGAAACTGCTGCGGAATAATCAAAATGTCAGTGCCTTCTAATCGCGGCCAAATCCTGTAGGTAGCTCTCTAGCCAGACACCCGTGCCAGAGAAGACCTGTCATTGTGAGATGCAGATGTGAGATGCAGGTGACTGCGAGTGTGGTCATAACAAGCCATCGACTCGGTAATTGAATGGTTGAGTGGGCCTGTCACCTGATGGGCGATCGCACTCGAAAGTTAATTGAGACAGGGTGTTCAAAGTCGTCTGGATGCTTCTTTAGATAGACAACAATGGGGCACATTCTCAAAAGTCGGCTCAATTTAGCGAATCGCGTGTGCGTCATCTTTTCCTGACGCCGCTTATCTCTTCCAGCCGCCAATCGCGGATCAGGATAATTGTAAAGTTTGGTTGATGTGAGATGAAGGACATGGGAAGTCTAGAAACAGGCATTAGTTGAGCGGGAATCACCTGAAATGATCGATCCGGCATTATTGGCTCAAGCGAAGCGAGGTGAGGTGGACGCGATCGCGTCGCTGTTAGGTCAGTCGCTGAAGCCGCAGGGGATTTGGGTACGGGCTGAATCACAAAACGGAAGCAGACAGATTATTTTGGAATCAACTCAGCCGCCGGATGCCGATGCCATGGAACGGCGGGTGCGGGCCGGATTAGAGCGCTTACAGCCTGACGGCATTGCAGAAATCACCCTCTGTGGATGGGCCTTGGGCGATGTGCAGCCTGCTTGGGAACGGCAGATTGTGTTGTTGTCTGCAGTGCAGCCACCCCCATTGCCGACGCAGCGATCGCGCCCTTCCCGCACGGTCGCAAAGTCAGCGGGGCTAAATGACGAATCAACAAAATCGGTACCACCGTCGTCACCTTTCTCTGACGCCTTGCCTGAGCTCTCTCAGATGCGGACAGAGAATCGAAACCAGTGGAAGCGAGTGGAAACGAATCGCAGTGCAGTGAATCGAAGGCATGCGAGGGAATCGCCTCAGCATCGCCCAAGAAAACAGCCCTTTGTGCTGAAATGGTCCGATTTTGATCCGGTGATGCTGGCCGTCATTGGGTTTGTCGCCATCTATGGCTTTTTCGGTTCCCTGAATCCCAGTTACGACGGTCCCTTTATCTGGTTGCACTATCCCGACCTAGCCATTCACGAGACTGGCCATTTGCTATTCATGCCATTTGGACGATTTCTCATGCTGCTGGGCGGGTCTTTAACGCAGATTCTCTTTCCAGCGGCCTTCACTGTGTACTTTTACCTGAGTCGCCAACATTTTTCCAGCGCGCTCACCCTGTTTTGGACCGGTCAGAACTTTATGGATGTCGCCGTCTACATGCGGGATGCCCCTGTTCGTTTACTGCCGCTGACGGTTGACAATATTGATGCCCATGATTGGTGGCAACTATTCGGCATGATGGGCTGTTTACAACATACTGGATTTATCGCAGGTGTGACACACGGCATCGGCGTCTTGCTCTACATCGCGTCTGTTGTTGCAGGCTGCTATTTTGCCTATCGGAGCAATCAAAATGCTCGCGCTTAAGGTTTATGGTCTGCGCGTTTTGGTCAAGTACATCTCGCTCGTTTAAGGGGAACAGGGAACAGGGAATAGGATGTGCTTAATTCGGCAGTACATTGCTATGTGTCAGATCTCTTCTCTAGGCGATCGCTGGCCCCTCCAATCAGCAAAAGTGCTGGTTATGGTGAGGTAGCTGTTTGCAGGGTATCCGTCATATGGTTCATCAAGAACAAATTCAGCTCTCTACTCAAGGCCATGGGCAGATGCATGACCTGACTCACGAGGTTACTCAGGCCGTGAGAAAATCTGGTGTCCGAGTAGGGATGGCTAATGTGTTTAACATTGGCAGTACGGGAGCGATCGGGGCGATCGAATTTGAGCCGGGTCTGCAAAAAGACCTCCCCGAACTCCTCAATCGACTGATTCCACCCAGCCAGAACTATGGTCATGAGCAAACCTGGCACGATGGCAACGGCCATTCCCACTTACAGGCCACTTGGCTGGGGCCTTCGCTCACGATTCCTGTCCAGAATGGAAAGCTGGTACTCGGAACGTGGCAGCAAATTTTCCACATTGATTGTGACAACAAAGCCCGTCATCGCCAGATTATGGTGACGGTTTACGGGGAGTAGGTTGGAAGAGATCCCAGGGTTCTTCTATCGGAACAAGGTAAGCCTGAGCGGTATAACGAAGAACCCTGGGATCTTGAGGGTTGATGCGTATCAAACCCAACCTGGCGCAGCGGTGCTAACTACGCGCTTTAGGTCCGGAGTGATTTCCAGCGTGTAGGCAAAAGGAGAGCCATCCGACGTTGTTTGCGTCAGCGCTGTACCATCAGGACGACGGGGCGAGAAGAAAGACTCAGCACTCACTAAGAGATTGCCATTGGCAGTCGTGTCGAGATCCGTGACCGTGAGGGTGTTGCTCTTACCACTGCTCAGAACCGCCGAAAGGTAGGCCGCATTCAAGAGATTCCCCGTAGCTGGATCAATCTGACCCAGAACGGATACCTTGGCACCGCCACCTTGGCCGTAGCTTCGCAACCAAGCCTGCTGCGCAGTGTCACTAGCCCGACGAAAATCTTCGGAGGGATTGCCTTGCGTGCCATCAACGCTAAACAC
>JBCBJE010000265.1:0-6882 GCA_038523735.1 Cyanobacteria bacterium J06626_18
GTTACCTATTACCCATTACCCACCAAAATCTCGAACCCACTACCCACTACCCACTACCCACTACCCACTACCCACTACCCACTACCCACTATTCTTCATCCGACCGCCTGCGCCTCCGGCTCTGCCTCCTTCCGTGCTGATCCTTGCGTACCGAGCTGAATGAGCTCAACCTTGTAGCCGTCTGGGTCTTGGACGAAGGCGATGACGGTGGAGCCATGCTTCATGGGGCCGGGTTCGCGGGTGACTTTGCCCCCGAGTTCCTTAATGGCGTCGCAGGTGCCGTAGATATCGTCAACCCCGATCGCGATGTGGCCGTAGCCCTCTCCTAAATCGTACTGGTCGGTGTCCCAGTTGTAGGTAAGTTCCAATACCGTATGGTCGGATTCGTCGCCATAGCCAACGAACGCTAGGGTGAATTCACCGCCGGGGTAGTCTTTTTTGCGGAGAAGTTTCATCCCCAAAACGTCGCAGTAGAACTTCAAAGATTCGTCCAGATTGCCGACGCGCAGCATGGTATGCAGAAGTCGCATGAGCAGTGCCTCTCAACTTTTTGGGTCGTTTGTTATGAGTATAGAAAACCATTGACGCAATGGGTCTCATGCAAGCTACTACGACTTTACTGTGTGGGGTGGGTAGGCTGCATAAGCAGCGTCATAGGCTTGGTCAAACAGAACTTCAAGGGGAGGATGGATACCGCGGAGCTGGTCGATCACTTGCTTACACCAGTCACAATAGCTGCGCAGGCGCTCGGGTGGCCAGTCGGCTGGTGGCGACTGGGCCAAATCTCGCAGGTTGTGAATTTTGTCGGCGAGTTTTACTAGCTTGGCGCGATCGCACAAAGTGACTGCGTGCTCAATCTGGAGCCGCTTACGAGTCGTTTTAGGTAAGGATTTATCATCGGTGACCTGAGCCACCACAGTAGCCACGGATTCCCCAAAATGGGCACGGATTTCAGCTACCGTCGTATCGGTATCTTCAACAGTATCGTGTAACAGCGCTCCCATCAAAACAATTGGGTCAGTCACCTGGCCTTCTCGGAACAGCAGATGAAGTAACCCAATGGGATGGTTAATATAAGGAGTTGCCTCAGCATCTTTCCGACGCTGTTGTCGATGTTTCCAGGCTGCAAACTGCAGCGCATTTAGAACACTTGCAAAGCTATCTTCAGTCATTGCACGCGTTCTGCAAATAGTTGATAACCATCCAACTGCCACCGAGACGAATCTTATTCATCTTCATGCAGCCCATGAAACATCGGTTAGTCGTAGAAATAGAATCGTACAAAATCGTTTAACGACTTAAGCCTCCACAGGCTCACAAACTTTGCCAGGGACAATGGGGCTAAAGCGACGGAATTCTCCCAAATATTGCTCCAGAAGCACAAACTGTGACAGGTTCAGACTGTAGTAGGTCCAGCGACCTTGGGGTCTTGCTCGAACAAGTCCCGCATCCTTCAACACTCGGAGGTGGAAAGATAGCTTGGACTGGCTAACTTCTAGTTGGTCGCACAAGTCACAGACGCACATTTCCTGAGTTCTAAGACTGTCGATGACGCTCACTCTGAGAGGGTCAGAGAGGGCATGAAATCCTGCTAAGCAGACTTCTGTACTGGGTTCTAAAATAGTTACAGCGTTCATAATTGCCTGGGTGTGTGTGGCCCTATACTAGCGAACTCAAATCCTGATCGGAGTATTGAAACAGCGGCAACCGAGGCCGTAACCGCTCTCAAAACCCCCATCCCTAGCGTAACCAACTGATAATCAGCTGATATCGCTGTTTCAATTTCTGACTCAGTCCAGCCGCCTTCTGGGCCAACTGCTATCACGGTTGCTTTGTGACCCGCGCCTAAGCATACAGATAAGAGGGAAGGGGCAATGTATCTGGCAACACAGAAATATCGCCCTTTCTCAGTTCTTTGAGTCAACCATTGGGGCAAAACAATTGGGTCATAAACTTTAGGGACGGTTAATCGCTCGGACTGTTCCGCAGCTTCGGCAGCAATTCGACGCCATCGCTGCAGCTTGTTAGGGCTGGGACGTAGCAGTGTGCGATCGCTAATCAACGGCACAACCTGATCTACCCCTAGTTCCGTCACCTGGCGGATAACTTCATCAAACCCTTGTTTGGGGAGGCAAGCAGCCAGTGTAATAGGAGGAATTACGTTCGCGGATGCTGCTGCTGAACTAGAGGAACTGTTTGTAGACACGTCTTCTGAAACTGTTAGATGAGCTTGCTCTCCTGATGGAGTTAGGGTTGCGAACCACAGCCCTCCTTTGCCATCCAAGGCCAGGAAGCAATCGCCCCCCCGTAGCCGTAGTACCCGCATTAAATAATGTTGCTGGTCTGGGGTTAGCGAAAGGGTTGAGCCTTCAATCTGTTCGGTTCCAACAACAATTCTTTGCAAACGGTCTCCTTGATGATTGGTTCTTGGTTCTTGGCTGATGGGTAATCGTTGATGGTTGGTGGTTGGTGAGGTTGGAGCAAGGTATTTGGAGGGTAGAGTCTTGATGAGTGGTAAATATACGGGCCAACTGCCTCGCCCTTACGAGAATTTGCCCTCTCCTCTACCCCCTACCCTCCATTCCCCCATTCCCCCACTCCCGTCAGAAACTGCCCCTGGGCGTTGATAAATCCCCACCGATTCTCAACCTGTATCCGCGCCAATCCTTCAGAAAAAGCCCCTGCATTCTGAAACGCAGGGTGAATGACGATTTCTCCCGATGCGTTGATGTACCCGTATTGGTTGTCGATCTGTATGGCAGCGAGTCCTTCTGAGAAATCAGCGGCGTACTTGAAAGGACCTGTGATCACGACCTCGCCAGTGCTGTCTACATATTGCCAATCGCCTTTTTGCAAGACGACGGCTCGATTTTCCGAAAAGTCGGAGGCGTAGTCAAACTGAGCTGGAATAACCCAATCGCCTGCAGGATTGATAAATCCCCATTTATCTCCCTGGCGCACCCGAGCTAACCCTTCGGCAAAGTTAAAAGCACCATCAAAAGTGAGGGGAATGGCAATGGCACCGTCAGGGGCTAGATAGCCATATTGGTTATCCACTTTGACCACCGCTCGCGATTCGGAAAATTGCCAAGCATCGCGAAACTGAACGGGAATGGCAAAATCGCCGTCGGGATTGAGATAACCGTAGAGGCCGTCTTGCTTGACGACCGCCAGCCCTTCAGAAAAGCTCTCTGCCAAAGCGAACTGCGGTTCAATGACCCACTGGCCACGAGTATCGACAAACCCATAAGTGCTGCCACCCTGCACGGCTGCCAACCCTTCGGAAAATGCCTTAGCTTGGCTAAACTGAACCGCGATCGCCCAATTGCCTGTGCTATCGAGATAGCCGTAATAGTCGCCGGCACGGGCCAAGGCTAGCTGCTCGGAAAATTCCCCAGTGACGTCTACGGCCACATCCGCAACTGCGATGACAAGGTTACCCGTATGGTCGATGTAGCCGAGGCGATCGCCCAGCCGCACGGCTGCTGTCCCTTCGGCGAAATCAGTAGCGGTATCAAACAGTAAGGGTTCTGGTATCACCTGCGACGGCTCCAAGGTTTCAGGCTCTATGAACTGTACCATCGTGACGACTTGGGGTGTCGATTCTGCGTTGACCGGGCGATAACAGCCCACGACTGCTAACAAATAAACCCCGATTGCGGTGCGCCAAAAGGAAGCAGAAACCAGCATGGATAAGAATGAGTGAGAGCATAGGGGATGATTGTTTTCAGCTTGGCGTGGGGATCTGAATCAGGTGGTGAAATGACACAAAAGGTTTTGATTTTAGGGGGACAGGGACGTATTGGGGCCAGTGTGGCGGCTGATATATTGACACATACTGAGGTTGGCATCACTATTACCGGACGGCGACAGTCGCTCACCCCACTGCCTCCATGCTGTCAGTTCCTGGCCCTTGATTTAGCTGATCGGAATGCTGTCGTGCGGGCGATCGCTGCTCATACCCTCGTCATTCACTGTGCTGGTCCCTTTAGCTACCGCGACACTCATGTGCTGGAAACCTGCATTGCTCAAGGTGTGGACTATGTGGATGTGGCCGATGATCCACGTTATGTGCGTGAGGCCCTGCAGCTCAGGGAGGCAGCTGCAGCCAAAGGAGTGACCGCCATCCTCAGCACTGGCGTTTTTCCAGGCATCTCTAACAGCATAGTGCGCCAGGGTATGGAGCAATTGGATGAGGCTGAGTCGATCCGACTTAGCTATGTGGTGGCGGGTTCAGGGGGGGCGGGCGTTACCGTTATGCGGACAACTTTTTTGGAGTTGCAGCATCCTTTTCCAGGCTGGATTGATGGCGCGTGGCGCACAGTGAAGCCCTACAGTCAGCGTGAAACTGTGACGTTTCCGGCTCCCTATAACCGCTGCGGCGTCTATTGGTTCAATACCGTCGAGGCGATGACGCTACCGAATTCTTTTCCGGTCAAAACAGTGGTAACCAAATTCGGGTCTGTTCCCGACCTATACAACCACCTCACTTGGCTGATGGCTCATTGGGTGCCTAAGCGATGGCTGTGTCAGCCTGATACAGTCGAGTTTCTGGCCGATGCGAGTTATCGCATGACAGAGGTGAGCGATCGCTTCAGTGGCATCGGGATTGCCATACGTGTCGATATCAACGGTGTCCGTGCAGGCGTTGCCAAGCAATACACCGCTGCTTTCTTACATCCCGACACGGCAGCGGCGGCAGGGATGGGGACTGGCAGTGTGGTCCAGTTCTTATTATCGGGTGAACTGCAGATTCCGGGTATTTGGCCCGTTGAAAAAGCAGTGCCGACGTCTCTTTTTGAGGCTGCCTGCCAGCAACGAGGACTTATAGTCAGCGCTGCAATGGGTGACGCAGAAGCTTGAGGCAGACCATAGATTGAAGACACAAAGTAGCCTAAGCCTAAGATAAATAAACTCTGCAATCCAGAACTCGTCAGATTCATACGCTTTTATTCATCTTCTCAAAGCGTACGATAAATAGCCTTGCAGCAATCAGGCTCGTCTCAGAAACATCCAATCAATACCAGCAATGGCTGAAAGATCTTTTAGATCCTGAGTGAGACAACTTTACCGCACTGGCTTCTTCCGCATTGCTTTTACCTTTTGCTCTAGTGTTCCAGCCTTCTCAGGATGATTGCCATAACGCCACCGCATGTAGGCTTGCACTACGGTCATGACCTGATCTGCTTGGGCAAACCGCGACGTGTGTTGGAGCGCGATCGCATACTCCAGTGGGGTCTGTGTGGGTTGCTTGGGATAGCCCTGACCGGCCAACCAGATCAGCATTTGCCGATAAATTCGCTCAACAGGTGGCAGTTTTTGGAGCCGCACTCGCTGTCGCCAACTGCGCCAACCGCGCCAACTCAGCCAGCCTAAGAATCCAACTCCAGTAGCCGACATCAACCCTGACAAGATGCCCATCACGCTACTGCTAAAGAATTTCAACAGCCCTGCTATGACCTTCAGCACAGTTGCGAAAGCACCGCTCAGCCAGCCCGATACGGGAGTCGGCAACCAGCCCGCAACCCAATTCCAAAACTGTCGCAGCACACTGAAGGTCTGGTTGTCGCGAATGGAGGTGGGGACAGTTTCATGCCCTGGAATGGGGTCGAAGGCGAACCAGCCATAGCTGGGGAAATAGACCTCGGTCATGGCATGGGCATCTGTGTTGTTCACTATGTAATAGCCCGTAAAGGCATTGAACCGTCCGGGCGAAAATCCAGTCACCAGACGGGCTGGAATACCGATGCTCCGCAACATGACCGTCAGCACAGTTGAGAAATGGTCGGGATACCCGCCTTCGTAACGAAACAGGAAGGCTTCGACAAGATCTTCATCTGTCTCAAAGAAAGGAAGTTCTTCCTGGAGGGTGTAGTTTTGCTTGAGTGCTTGGGCCAAGAAAAGCGCTTTTTCGTAGGGGTCGTTTAATGGCTCCGGTGATCGCGCTAGGAGCGCCTCTGTTTGCTGCTGAACTGATGCTTGAATCGCTTCCGGAATCTGCAAATAGTTTTCGACGGTCTCATCGTTATACTCAGTGCTGGCTTCCCGCAGGGGGGTGCGATCGCGGTATGGCACAACAGAAATCACTGTAAAGGTAAGACCGTCTACTAGCGGCACAGGGGAACGCAAAGATCCCTCGGCATCGATAGCGATCTCTGGTGTAGGAAAGTAGAGTTGCCGTGCCTGATACAAAGCTGGAATCAGATTAGTCAGGGTACTGATAACGGTGTACGTCTGGATAACTTCCCGATATCGAGCATCGGAATTGTGAGAGCGTGACTTGAAAGCCGCTGGCGGCAAATAGGTTTGGGAAGAAAACGCAGAACGCGTCAAGACCTCCACCTCGTCATCTTCTTGGCGCGATATTTCCCACCCTTGCCCGGTATATCGGTCGAAGGCAAGAACACGCAAAAATCCAGGCGCTTGTGACCTGACCCGCATCACCACCTGAGGCGTAATCGTACCCCGCAGGTTTTGGTTCATGCGTTGATTAAACCCATAGTAAAAGTCGCTGCTCATCTCACCCGGTCCATCTGCCGGGCTGTCACCTTGGATAAGGGTACCGTCGCCTGTACCTCCGGTCGCTGCAGAGTCTAGCGAATTGCCGCCATAGCCTGGATTCATAATTTGATTACCCGTGAATTGCCCTTGGACGTTGATGGCATCACTGACGGGAAAATTACGCACTTGATAGCCTGTCAAGCGGGGCAGTGTGGCAAAAATCAACAAGCCCAATCCAACAACCACTAAAAGCAGCCACGCCTGACGCTTGACATTGAGCGTCGCCAGCGCACTTCTTCTATTTGACAAAAGCGCCAGTCCCAACCGCGAACGATAGTCAAGCATCAAGACAGGTAACGCGATCGCTAAAAAGAGAATCAA
>JBCBJE010000266.1:0-6873 GCA_038523735.1 Cyanobacteria bacterium J06626_18
ATGGCTAGCCGAGCTAATGCTCAAGCGATATTTGAGGACCAGGGAACCCTACAGCCTGCACAACAAGAGTATCCGATTGATGTGGAAGCGGGTGACGTTGTGGCGATTGTGTTGACCAGCGAGGACTTTGACACAGTCTTGACCTTATTGGGACCGGATGGTGAAGAGGTTGCTTTCAACGATGATTTTGGCGGCACCTTGAATTCCAGAATCGTCTACAGTGCCAAGGTCTCAGGTACTTATACGGTTATTACAAAGTCGTTTGATGGTCAGGGCGGCAGCTACGACCTAGAGGTTCGTCCAGCGACTGAATATGAGGTTTCTTACAGCGAGGCACAAGCCAGTTCCCAAGCCGGTGATTATGATGCCGCGATCGCATCCTTTACAGAGGCGATCGAATTGGATGCCAGCGATCCTGAGGCGTATTTAGGGCGTGCGGAGGCTCATTTCGCGAGAGCCTATGCTGAATTGGAAGCTCAAGGTCTAGTTTTAGAGCAGCCAAGCGATCTCTCTCCCGAAACTCGTGAGGCAATCATCGCTGATTATCAAAGAGCTGCGGAGCTGTATGAGGCAGCTGGCGATCCGTTCACGGCTGATTCTTTGAGAGAGCAGATTGAATACATCGAAACAAACGGAGCGCCAGGTCCGGCGGGGGGCGGTGAACGTTTAGACGAAGAGCCCACCCCTACGGAGGAGCCCACCCCTACGGAAGAGCCCACCCCTACGGAAGAGCCCGACTCTATAGACGAAGGTGAACTTTAGGGATGGCCAAAGACACATTGCAGCCGTGTATTTGCTATTTTTCCGGATGACCCTAATGCATCGGCGAACAGTGAATTGGTAGATGCACCCTGATTTCTGACCCCTGGCTTTACGGCTGGGGGTTTTTATTTGGCAAATGGATGACCATATTCTTTTGCTGGGAAAAGGGGAAAGGGAGGAAAAGGGAAAGAGGTACTTGATGCAGCTGCGTATCTATAGCCGTCCTCCCCTTGGTTGAGACCTCTAGAAATAGGAAGCTGAAACTCCTTCACCAAAAATGTTGCCTTCTGCCTTCTGCCTTCTGCCTTCCGTAACATCACACTTCTCCCCAGCCAGGATGAAGGGCTTGCATTAGCGGTGTGTAAACCTTGAAGTAGGCAACCGAACCCACTTGTCGCAGGCGTGATTTCACGGAGGTATCCGCTCCCATGCAGCGTTGACAGACTGGATGGGTTATTTGCAGACGATTAAAGCCTTGACGCAAGGTACAAGCAGGGGGGGCGGCCAAAATACTGCTGAGGGATTGCTGCGTTATATTTCCCAAAGGGATCTGACCCTCAAAATCTTTGCAGCAGGGTACCACCGTACCGTCGTAGAGCACCCCTGCCTGCCGTGAAGCGCCATTGCAGTAGCCGAACTGAGCTGGGACGACGGTATCTGTTTCAACATTGCCCCAGCTGTCTAGCGGAAACGTTTCTAACACCAGCTTGGGATGGAGTGGAATCAGCTGCCAACGCCCTGGACGGTGACGGGCGATCGCCTGTCCCAAGGCAGACACATTTGGCGCGTCGGGAATGCCTGCGAAGAATCGCGTTGCCCATGCTATTAGTTCCTGCTGCATCTGTGCCTTGCCCTCAACGATTGCCATCGGTTTATGGGGAACCAGAAAGGGATGGGGTGTCGTATCGAGAAACTTCACATGGATCTTGGTTGCCGATTGGGGCTCCCGCAAATTTGCCTGCACATACTCAGTAATGCCCTCAAAATAAGCGTCTGACTGTAGCCGCGGGGGTGCTCCCCGGAGCTTGTAAGTTTTAGGGTCGGGTGTCTGTAGCGAAATCGTGACTTTGGGCACACCAGAGTGCACCAATTTTTTGATGTGATCTGGGAACAGGTGAAAGGTACTGCCATTCGTAGTTATATGGAGGCGCAGCGATCGCTCCACAGCCCATTGGATCCCCTGAAAAATGTGGGGATAAATCAGGGGTTCACCCATAAGATGGAATGCCACAATGCGAGCTAAGCCTTCATCGGCGATGGTCTGCAATAGGGTGTCCAGCAAAGCCGGATCCATGTGGCCCCGGCGGCGCTGCATAATGGCATCGGGGCAAAACTCACATTTGAAGTTACAGACATTTGTGACCTCAATATGTAAGCGATCAAGCTGCGTCATAGGTGGGTTCTCTACAGTTGTCAGGCGATAAATTTGGAAAAATACCTTGGCCACATTCCGATCCCCAAGTTTTGCCTAAGGGCACAACTCCAGTTGCCAAATCAGATATGACTTATCGCCCAAGATAACAAGCTTCTTTTGCGGCAAGCTGAGAACGTTATGAGTTTTCGATTTAAGGAAGCCGGATGGCAATCCGCGACGGTGTAAACTCTGTTAGCCTTGATAAACCCTGAGGCATGTGCTCCCAATCGACCTGTGCGGTGTCAGATTCATCGGCCAATATCCTGACAGATATGGAACGGCAGTTGCGATCGCTGTTGCCGCCCAATCTTTATGCCGACGCCTGGATCGATCCCTCGCCAGGCACCTTGATGCGGGTATTCGAGCACCTACGGACGCTGCAGCGCATCCTGATTGACTACGTTCCGCGCGATGTCTACGACCGGCCTCCTAAACCTGGCTACCCGCAGCATCTCTGGCAAGATGGAACGCTTCTGTTCACCGATTTGGCTGGATTCACACCCCTGCTGGAAGCCTACTCGGCGGAAGGAATGGAAGGGGCAGAAGTTCTCCTTAAGCTGATCAACAGCTACTTTTCAGAGATGATCGAAATCATCGGCAAATCCAGTGGCAATTTGTTGGAGTTTACCGGCGATGCCCTGTTAGTGCAATTCACCACAGGGGATCCTCGTCGCGATATTACCCAAGCAATCAACACTGGGTTGCGAATGCAGCATGCCATGCGCCACTTCCAGGGAATCCCTACGCCGCAGAGAGAACTTTCGCTCAAAATGCGGGTTGGCATTCATTCGGGGCGATTTGTTAAAGCTGATATTGGCAACCCACAGCGCATGGCTCATGTCCTGTTGGGGGGGGCAGTCACCATTGCTAAGCACGCTGAAGGGTCTGGTGCTATTGGCCGTGTAGCTCTCACAGAAACCGTCAAGCACCAGCTTAAAGATTCCATGCAGCTGCAACCGACCGGCAAACATCACTGGCTGGTGGTTGATAACCTCAGTCCCGAAGAGCTAGGAGAGTACGAAATCACAGTAGCCCGACGACGAAATTCGACCCCCCTGCTGTTCGATCGCAGTGCATCGGGGCTGATGAGCGAAATTAAGTCGGCGATCGCGATGGTTGAGCCACTAGCCAGCTACATGCCGCGTTCCGTCCTGCAACTTATTGTTGAAACTGCTTCCGAGCGACGGATTGCCCCGGCGTTTCCCACCGTTGCCGTGGCATTTGTCAACTTAATTGGCCTGCCAGAATCCGTTGACCATGCCTTGGAGCATGAGATCGACGCTCTGGTTGCCTGTTTCTCCAATGCTTTCTCGCTGATCAATGGCGTTGTCGAACTCAAGGGAGGCATTCTTCAAAAAGTTACCTACCACTCGATTGGTTCCGAAATGCTAATTCACTTTGGGGTCCTGAATCCTGACCCAAGTGACTCTCTGCGAGCAGTCGAAGCTATGAGCATTATTCGTGACCTAGTGGAAGATATTACGCCCCCCACGGTTCAGGGAAAGCCCATCCAGCTCACCTGCCGCATTGGGCTCACCTATGGCTCTGTCTTTGCGGCAGAAATCGGTGAAAGGCGAGGTCGTCGAGAGTTTAATGTTCTAGGCGACACGGTCAACACCGCCGCTCGAATTATGAGCCAAGCCGGTAAAAACGAGATTTGGATGAACCAATCCATGCATAACCAAATCCAGGCCCTTTTTCATACTCGCGCTTTAGGACAATTAGCATTAAAAGGCAAAGCTAAGCCACAGCCGGTCTATGCGTTGGAGGGGCAGCGGCACGATGTTTGAGGGGAGTGGGGGAGTAGAAGGGTGGATGGGTGGGAGGGGATTGGGTGACGGGGTGATGGGGTGTTCGCGTAGCGTCGCCGGAGGCGTTAGGGGTGTAAACCGTAGGGGTGGCGCTCAGCGGGAAATCCGATTGCTTTCGCTCAAAACCTGTCCTATCCGTCGCAAGAAACCAGAAGCTGAGGTGAAAGGGAACAGAGACTATCTGTTGTGATCAAGGGCAGTGACCTTGGTGGAGAGGAGACACCTAGGAAAATTAGGACACTGGAGATTAGGACGACTTGCCAACGAAGGGAGTGGCCCAGGTGCGCCAGTTTTCTTTGTTGAAGGGCGATCGCCATTTGCGAATTAGATCCAACTCAAGAGCCTGACGAGCCTTGCGTTCCTCTGAGGCGTAGGGCCAAAATCCAATATTGACTTGTACTGGAACCGATTCTGTCCGATGGGCTGCAACGTAGCTCAAGATGTAGCGTTTACAGTCGTGCGTGCCTTTCCATCGTTGGTTCGCCTTTACTGTTTCACCTACATATAGCAAAATCGGGACTTCATGATCCACCACAAAGTAAAGGGCAGCATTCCCGGTATCGCTGAATTGCCCCCGCCAGAACTCAGCATTGCGCTGAGGCAGTGTAAAGGGATCAATTGCATCAGCAGGAGAATCTGCCGATGGGCCGAAAAGCGAACCCTGAGTAGGGGCACTATTTACCTGCACATCCTGCTGAAACTGCAAAATCCGCTGCTTCCAAGTGTCGAGTTCATGTGCCGTCAGGGTACTGGTAGGGGATGACTGGTTGTACGCCCAAGACACCTCAGCTGCTTTCAGGTCTTGATGGGAAAGGAGGGAAGGTTGATATTCAGCCACGCGATCGCCTACATCTAGCGTTTTGACTCTCCGATGATACTTGAAGTGCGCTAGAAGAGATTGTTTCTTTGTTATTCGTTGAGGGTTCTTGGTTCTTGGTTCCTGGCTCTTGGTTCCTCGTTGATAGTTAATGGTTGATGGTCGATGTTCGGTGGTGTTGGGGTGAGGCATTTGGAGCATAGAGTTCCGACAGGTAGCGAGTATACGGGCCAAATGCCTCGCCCTTACGGATTTTGCTACCCCTTTTTCCCATTCTCTTTTACCCACTCCCTACTACCCCTATCTCCCTCTCCTCTTCCTCTGCTCCCTTCCTGTCTTCCCCTTTCCGAATTCCGAATTCTTTTTCCCCTTCTACCCTGCCACCCACCCACCCTTCTACCCATCCACTCCCCATTCCTCAGAACAAGATTTGACGCTAAGGTAAGGATGTCCTTATTCGTCACGAGTCCATGCCCGTGATTATGTCTCGTTGTCCAGTTCCTTCCGAGCAGTTACCGATCAACCAGTATCAAGATATGAGTCAGTCTTGGTTCTACAGTTGGGGAAGTTGCGAATTTTGGCCTTACCTCAGACCTCTTTTGATTATCTGGGGAGTGAGTTGGGTCGTGACGGGCCCAGTTGCTGCAGCTAGTTTCGATCCTGGGAAGCATCTGGTAGCTTTTTTGATTTGGGCATCGGTAGGGGCTCTGATACTACCGATATTGACTCTGGCCCAGCTTTATGTGGGGTGGCTGCATGTGGGGGAGCGCCTGCAAAAGCAAGCGGTCCCCTATGAGGAGTCGGGTTGGTATGATGGGCAGGTTTGGCAGAAACCCGAAGAGGTGCTCAATCGCGATCGCCTCATTATGAGCTATGAAGTTCAGCCTATTTTGCAACGGATCAGAAATACGTTGGGTGTGTTGCTGGCTCTGGGTGTAGGATTAATCACAACTTGGCGGTTCCTGTAGGATAGTGCGCTCATGACTCGTTTGTGTCGAGGGCTTAGCCATGACAAGGGCTAAGCGTTATCAATCAGCCAACCTTGAAGTTCAGCTTTTGAGGGAAGGCATTATTGAATCTGTACATACGGCCAGTGCTGTTGTCAGCGACAGTCGGGGTCGGATGCTGTCTGTGGCGGGTAATGCTGAGACGGCTACCTTTATCCGCTCGTCTTTGAAGCCCTTTCAGGCATTGGCGGTTGCTGCATCAGGAACGCTAGAACGATTTTCACTAGATGATCGCGACTTGGCGATCATGTGTGCGTCGCATCAGGGCAACATGGAGCAGGTACGTCAAGCTTTCCATATTTTGTGGAAGGCTGATTTGGAGCCGAGTATGCTGCAGTGCCCAATCCCTAAAGGGAAGGACAGTCCCCTGGCACACAACTGCTCAGGCAAGCACTCAGGTATGCTAGCGCTCTGCCAGCAACGCAACTGGCCCTTAGAGAGCTATCTGCATCGAAATCATCCCCTCCAAACGCTCATTCTCCGGACAACGGCTGAACTGTTGGGGATGCCTGCCGATGAATTCATTGGGGCTCACGACGATTGTGGTGCACCTACTTATTTGATGCCGCTGCACCAAATGGCGACGCTGTTTGCCAAACTAGCGTCGGGCGATAATTTGGAAATGGAGCGCATTGTCCGTGCTATGACACATCACCCAGAATTGGTCGCAGGACCTGAAGCCTTTGACACAGAACTCATGCGTTTGACCGATGGAGAGCTGGTCAGCAAGTCGGGGGCTGAGGGCATTCAGTGTGTAGGCCGAGTCGGTGAAGGATTGGGGTTGGCAATTAAAATCCGAGATGGTGCCAAGCGGGCGAAGTACGCTGTTGCGGTTCATCTCCTGAAACAACTGGGTTGGCTTATGCCCGAGGCTGCTGAAGAACTTGCGGATAAGTATATGGTACTCAGCGATTACAAGCGCCTGGATATTCAAGGGGAGCTGGAATTACTCTGAGAATGATGGAGTAGGGGATCGGGGAGTGATGGGGTAGTGGGTAGTGGGGCGCAACGTTATGAGCAATCGCCAATTACCAGTTATTAACCAAAAACTGACAACCAAGG
>JBCBJE010000267.1:0-6870 GCA_038523735.1 Cyanobacteria bacterium J06626_18
ATCACCGGAATCGTCGCCTTACCGCTCCAACCTGAGATGTGTGTACGCCGTAGCCCATTACCCGCTACTTATTACCCACTACTACCTCCCACCCCATCACTCCCAGCCCTCTTGATGTTGGCGATCACGAATTTTGTGGGTTTCGGCGATTTGAATGCTGAGCGAAACGTGAGCCAGATTCTGAATGGAGAGCTATAGAAGCTTGCCGTACTTTTGATCGTACTGATATTTTCGCATCACTTGCTTGGCGTGTCTTTCAGGAGTCTGCGTGGGATAGCAGTGGGGACAAGAAATCCCAGCTTCAAATTGGGGTGAGGCTTTATCCGCCGCGCTGATGGGATTGCCGCAAGCTCGACATAGATCGTAGTTGCCGGGCTGCAAACCCTGGCAGACGGTGACGCGTTCGTCAAATACAAAGCATTCCCCCTCCCAGAGACTCTCGGCTTCGGGGATTTCCTCCAGATATTTGAGAATGCCACCTTGGAGATGATAGACCTCTTCAAACCCTTGCTTTAGAAGGTATGATGTCGCTTTCTCGCAGCGGATACCGCCAGTGCAAAACATGGCCACCTTTTTGTGTTCCTGGGGATTGAGGTGAGTCTGCAAATAGTCTGGAAGCTGGCGAAACGCTTGTGTCTGCGGATTAACGGCCCCCTTGAAGGTCCCGATATTGACTTCATACTCATTGCGAGCATCCACCAACATGACCTCTGGATCGGTGATGAGGCGGTTCCAGTCTTGAGGACTGACATAGGTGCCGACCTGCTCGGTGGGTTTGGCCAATGGCTGATCTAACGTCACGATTTCGCGCTTCACTTTCACCTTCATCCGGCCAAAGGGATGCTCTGCGGCGATCGCAGTCTTCACCACCAAGTCAACAAAACGAGGATCCGATTTGAGCCACGTTACCACCTGATCAATTCCTGTCTCAGTCCCCGTGATGGTTGCATTGATTCCCTCAGGCGCTAACAAGATCGTGCCCTGAAGCGCATTGCCATCACAGACTGCCTGTAGCGATCGCTGCAGCTCAGCACAGTCCTCAAGCGACACAAATTTGTAGAAGGTGGCAACAGTGACGGGCATGGGAGAGGTGAGAGGGTGGATGGGTAGGAGCGTGGATGAGTAGTGGGTAGTGGGTGGATGGGCAGGGGGAGAGCAGGAGACACAGGGAGAGGGGGGAGCAGAGGGAGCGACGGAGTGATGGGGTAAGGGGGAAAAGGGAAAAGGTGAAAGGTAGAACGGCCATCAACCATCAACTATCAATGAGCAACCCATTATCCATTACTAGTTACCAATCACCATCAACCACCTACCAAGAACCAAGAACCAATAACAGATAACATTCTACAAACGATAACGTCGGTAGACTTCGGCAGCAGCGCGGTGTAAGAGCGAGTGGCGATAGACTAGAGCGGGCATGTCGTCATCATAGCCGCCGCCGATGACGCAGGCGACTGGATAGCCAGCGGCGACACAAGTGGCGAGGACGGTACGATCGCGTTCGTACAAGCCTGTATTTGTCAGTGTCAGCTTGCCCAAGCGATCGCGGGTGTGGGGGTCTGCTCCGGCATCATACAAGACGACATCGGGACGGACTTGGCTGAGCACATCAGGCAGATAGGTGTGAACCTGATGGAGGTAGGGATCGTCGCCACTGCCCTCAGCCAGGGGAACGTCTAAATCGCTTGCTTGCTTTTGGCGCGGAAAGTTGACGTCGCAGTGCATCGAGAAAGTGAAGACTCTGGGCTCATCCCGAAAGATCCAGGCGGTCCCGTCCCCCTGATGCACATCGAGGTCAAAAATCAGAATGCGCTTTACCAGCTTCTGGGTTAACAAAACACAGGCTGCGATCGCCAAATCATTGAAAATACAGAATCCCGATCCATAGGTGGGAAAGGCGTGATGGGTGCCCCCGGCGGTATTACAGGCAATCCCATGACTCAGCGCCAACTTGGCTGTCAGAATCGTGCCTCCTACTGCTGTACAGGTTCGCTTTACCAGATTTGGACTCCAGGGCAACCCAATCCGTCGCTGCGCTTTGGGTTCGAGGGTGCCATTGCAATAGGCTGCTACATAATCCGGAGCATGGACGTGTTTGATCCATTCTTGAGGAGGCGCCCCGGGCTGGTAAAGCTGCTCAGTCGTAATGACACCATCTCGTACCAACAGGTCTTTAAGGAGGCCAAACTTTGGCATCGGAAACCGATGGCCTGCAGGAAGGGGAGCAACGTAGTCAGTGTGATAGATGACGGGAAGGCCGGACAAGGGTTTCGCTTTTTGTTCTTCGTTCTTTGTTCTTTGCTCCTTACTTTTACAGGAAGGAGGAGAGCGATCGCCGGCGGCGGACGTCAGCTTGATTGACCAAACTATCTTGAGGCCAGTCGAGGGGATGCTGAGTATCGTTGGCAACGACAGTTACGTTGACTGGGTTCGCCGCGTGCGGCCTCATATTTGCCGATATAGGCGCTGGCTGTGGTTTTACCGATACGGGTGGCGATTGCAGCGAGGGGCCTGGGTGCACTGGTGGAACAACGGGCTGACCAGGATTGTAGGTCGCTAAACGTTTCGGGGCAGACGGCATCGCTGCCCCCTGCACAGGACGAGTCTGGGCAGTCTGCATGGAAATTAACTGTCGTTTTGGTAATACCCGCTTTGAGTTTTTGCGCCGGGGCCGTCGGGGCTTTTGGAGCTGGCGCGAAAGAAGCGAGCAGCCCACTGAACACGTGGCGACCAGAGCGACCAACGACCAGGGAGAAATTCCTACAATTGTGGTCTGAGGTAGATTATTTGATGCCTGAGCAGGATTAGCCTCTTGGGGGCTGGTTTCGGTCGCAGGAGACTGTTCGCCCTCAACGGTCGGCTCAGGAGGAACTGAATCCTCTTGGGCACGATCGCGTTCTAGTCGCTGGTGGGGATAAACCGTGATCGCGGTCTCGGGTGCCGACGCTTGCGTCTGAGACGGATCCTTCTGGGTGTAGAGCAAGTTTTCATAGGCAACGAGGGCGATCGCGAGCAGCACAACCCAGATACCCGCCAATATCAGAATGGGGCGATAGACCATCACCCTCTGCCAAAACCGCTGATGCCGGAACAGCGCTGGCGAAACATCCGACAGCGGTGGGGTTGGAGGGGGAGTTCCCCGGAAGAACTGACCTGCCATATCAGGATCGCGCAAAACAATACAGATATTCTATGAGCTTTGCTAAGTGTCTGCCAGTGGGAGGGGATGGGGAGATGGGGGGGATGGGGAGTAATCCTGTTCCCTCTTCCCTCTTCCCTCTTCCTGATGTCTCCAGACCACACACAACGGGATGTTCTTGTCAGGATAAGAATTAGATATTGCGAGGGCGGGAGCGATCGCGACGATGAGAAGACTATTCATTACAGGACTGTTGGCGCTGCTTTGTTGGGTGAGTCTGACGCTGGCTGGACGGGCTCAGGTTGGAGACATTCGTTTGGAGTCACGGGTCAGTCGTCTGGAGTCACGGGTATCGCGAGTACAGTCACAACTCACGCAACTATCGACCCGTATTACCGGGACGGAACAGGCAATTCCAGACGCTGACGTCCCTATCTCGCCGTTCCCGGATGACCCGACGCCAGAGGAACAGTTTGATAACTTGGCTACGCTCGCGATCGAGCTGAAGCTGCAGGTGCGTGAATTAGAGGAGCGGGTCAGTCAGTTGGAAGGGGGATCGGCAGAATCTTCTCCGTAAGAACAGGACTGTGTATCTTACATTCCAACCCGTCAATCATGAACAGGCGTTGATGCTGCTGAGCTGGCGCTATCCTCCGCCCTACGATCGCTACAACTTAGGCACCGGTAACCCACAAGAGGACTTGCCCTGTTTGCTTGATACTCAAAACGCTTTCCACGCCATTTTGAATAACCGAGGGGAGATGGAAGGTTTTTGCTCTTTTGGGCTAGATGGTCAAGTGCCGGGTGGATGCTACCGCGACGATGCGCTGGATATTGGCTTGGGAATCCGCCCTGATTTAGTGGGACAGGGCTGTGGCAAACAGTATGCTGAAGCTGTTGCCAGGTATGGGGCAATCCAATACAGTGCCCCATGCCTGCGCGTGACGATTGCGACTTTTAACCAGCGGGCGCAACGGGTTTGGCTAGGCTTGGGCTTTCAGCCTGTAGAGCGATTTGTCAAAGTCAATAGTGCCGATACTTTTGTGGTGATGACCCGTGCTGCTGTAAGCACCCCGGTTTCTACTTAAAGGTGGTAGGTTATCCGGTCAGCCTATCAGCCTATTCAAGAAACCGGGGTGCTCGATGCAATCGTCGGCTATCACGTTACCTTGTTGAAGAAACCAGGGTTCTGACCTCGTTAACTTAGGCATTGATGGCGTCTTTAACAAAACTCACGAGCAAGTATCTAGCCTGGCTGCCAGAGCTGAGGCGCGAGATCTGGATTTTAGCAGCGGGGCAGCTCTTGCTCTATATCGGCCAAGGATTCACCCTGGTCTATGCCTCCATTTATTTTGTCAACGAGTTAGGCTTTTCGCCGACTCAGGTCGGGCTAGCCTTGGGTAGTGCAGGTATTTCAGGTACGCTGGGACGATTCTGGGCGGGCAACGCGGTGGAATCGCAGCGGCTGGGGCGGCGGGGAACGTTGCTGTTGGCGGCAGTCATTGCCGCACTTGGCAGTTTTTCGCTTGCGTTTGCTTATACCTTTCCCCTCTTAATTGCCGGAAATATGCTGCTGGGGCTGGGCATCAGCCTCTACTGGCCTGCGACCATGGCGGCGACGATTGACCTAACGGAGCCAGAACACCGCACCGAAGCGATCGCCCTAACGCGGCTGGCAGACAATCTAGGGCTGGGGCTGGGAGCCTTGCTGGCAGGACAGTACATTGCCATGTCTGGCAGCTATCCGATACTCTTCATCTGCAAAGGCGTGGCCTATCTGGTGTTTGCCGGGGTCATTTTTCGCATGATTCCGGAAACCCGTCCAGTGCCTACAGTGCCCCTTGATATGCTGAAAAACTGGCGGCAGGCATTGGGCGATCGCCACCTCGTTACGTACCTTACGGCCAACCTGTTCTTCACCACCTACACGGCTCAGCTCAGCAGCACGCTGCCGCTGTATCTCGCGAATTACATTCCCGCGGGCAATACCGACACGGGCTTTTCCGAACAGATCATCAGTTATTTCTTTGTGTGGCACGCGGCGCTCAAAATTGCCCTGCAGCTGCCCATTACCCGCTGGCTACGCCCCGTCTCCCACATCACGGTGCTCCTCGCTTCACTGGGACTGTGGAGTTTTGCCTTGCTCGCGATTTGGCTAGTGGGGTTCGTGTCAAGCTATGCGCTGATGGTGGCGCTTCTAGCCTTTGCTTTGGTTGCCCTAGCCGAGATTCTCTATGGCCCGACGGCCTCTACGCTAATGGGCGAAATTGCCCCTGAGCATTTGCGCGGGGTCTATTTCTCGCTGGATTCTCAATGTTGGGCGATTGGCTTTTTGATTGGTCCAGCGTTGGGAGGCTGGGCGCTAGATCATCCCGATGTGTTGGGCACAAATCTTTGGTTGGCGCTGGTGTCGAGTAGTGCGATCGCTGGCACGATTCTACTAATTCTGCGGGGTCAGCTCACCGTTGATGCTCAGCAGTATGAGGGTGAAACGTAGGGAAGGCAGAAGGCAGAAGGCAGAAAGCAGAAGGATTATGATGAATTAGTTCTGTAGTGCTTTGGATATGCCGTTTATGGTTGTTCCGACTACTGATGAGTTTCAAGTGCGGGGGGCGATCGCGGAGCGACGTGTTTCGCTGTCGGTTGATTGGGCCGGTTATCAAACCATCCGATCAGTTCTCAGCAATAATCGTGCGGCCCATCTTGCCTATTACAACGGCATTCTAGAAATTATGGTTCCATCTGAGGCCCACGAAAATTCCAGCGGACTCATTGGGCAGTTCATTGAGATTTTGACGGAGGAGTTGAATCTCAATATCAAAACCATGGGGTCAACGACGCTGGAGCGCCTAGAAGCTGAAGCAGGTGCGGAACCGGATCAGGGCTACTACATCCAAAATGAACCCAAGGTACGCGGTAAAAAAGTTGACCTCAAAGTCGATCCGCCACCGGATTTGGTGGTTGAGGTAGATATCACTCACACAGACATCAACAAAAATGCGCTCTACGCTGAGCTGAAGATACCTGAGTTCTGGCGATACAACGGCGAAGTTTTGAGAATTTATCAGTTAGAGAATGACCAGTATAAGGAAGTTGAGAACAGTCCAACATTTCCCACAATTCCAAAAGAGCAACTCTATGATTTTTTGAATGCCTGTGTCCGGCAAGGTGAAACTCAGGCAAAGCAAAACCTTAGGGTTTGGGTGAGAACGTACCATGGTTAGTTGTTTTTCCCAAGAAAACCAACTAAGACAAATTAACAACGGTTTCTCATGCTAGTGCTTCAGAAAGCTGGGGCTGAACACTTATCTAGACTTCTACATCGTGAAGTTTTAGAAGTGGATGGTTTTCTGCGCCCGGATCGAGAGAAAGTCGCACCTGATTTCCTCCTAAGTTTTGCTATTGAAAGGCTAAGCCAAGATCCTCAGAACAGCTTCTGGTGGGCTCCGCGTTTAGTTATTGTGGACCGCTTAATTGTTGGCATGTGTGGTTTCAAGGGGGTGCCTTCCCATGATGGTTCCGTAGAAGTTGGCTATGGGATTATACCTTCTCAGCAGAGACAAGGATTCGCAACACAGGCAGTCAGGTTACTGGTTGAGGACGGCTTTTCTAGAAGCAAAATCCAAACAATAACGGCGTGTACAGATCCTTCCAATATTGCTTCCTGTAAAGTGCTAGAAAAGAATCAGTTTATTTGCGTTGATCGAAAGAGCGATCCGGAGGATGGTGAA